>NZ_JBSGTS010000005.1:0-281258 GCF_053607525.1 Kribbella sp. NPDC055110 | reverse complement strand
CTGCGGGGCGGGGTGGGGTGCATTTAATGGGGCTGCGCGTCGCGGGGTACTTCGGGGGACGGGCGACGGCCCACCGGCTCTTCTGCTTGGGGCGCCCCCGGGCCGGGGTCGCGCTCGACGAGGGTGGACCGACGTTGACCGGTCTCGATGTCGCGGTGCGGGAGGTGCCGGCGGACGTCAACAGCTACGCCTGCTTGGCGGGGCTCGTCGCGCCACGCCCTGGCGGAGTGAGTCGGTTGAGCACCTTCGCGGCGGAGGACCCGGCTGCGTGGGTTTCGACGTACATCGACAACGTACTGATCCCGATGCTCCACCTGTACGCCGAGACAGGCATCGGGCTCGAGGCGCATCAGCAGAACACGCTGGTGCGCCTGGACGGGGCCGGGCGGATCAAGGGCGGCGCGTACCGGGACAACCAGGGGTACTACCTCGCGTCGTCGTACCTGCGTGGTCTGCTGGCAGTCACCGGGCTACGTGACTCCACGCTGGCGGTGGTGGACGACCCGATCGTCGACGACCGGCTGACGTACTACCTGCTCCACAACCAGGCGCTGGCCGTCGTGGGCTGTCTGGCGGCGGACGGGGTCGCAGACGAGGACGACCTGCTCGGTGTGGTGCGTGAGCGGCTGACACTCGCTCTACCGCTGCTGAAGGCTGCTGGACCTTCTGGCGATCGGCTGGCGCGGCGATGGCTCGAAGCGGAAACGCTGCCGTGCAAGGCGAACATGCTGACCCGGCTGCGGGGCATTGACGAGGTAGTAGCGCCACTGGACGCGCAGTCCGTCTACCTCGACATCCCTAACCCGCTGCTGTGACTTCGTTCGAGCTGCGCCCTGCAGGGCCGGCTGACGCCCCTCGCATCGCACAGTGGATGGCGCAGCCGCACATCCGGCGCTGGTGGCATCAGGGCTGGTCCGTGGAGCGCTGGGCGGAGGAGATCGAGCAACAGGCGGCGGGGGAGCACTCCACGCCGTACGTGGTCGCGGTGGACGCGGAGGAGTTCGCGTACGTCGAGTTGTACCGGGTCCGGCTCGACCGGCTTGCGGAGTACTACGCGTACGGCGAGGAGGACTGGGGCGTGCACGTGGCGATCGGTGACGTCACGCGCGTCGGCCGGGGGCTCGGGCGACAGCTACTGCGTTCGCTCGCCGACCGGGTGCTGCGCGCAGAGCCAGCCTGTTCGCAGGTGGTCGCCGAACCGGATATCGAGAACACCCCTTCCGTCCGAGCGTTCGCTGCGGCCGGATTCGTCCAGCACGGGCAGCTACAGCTGCCCGAGAAGACAGCACTACTGATGGTCCGTACCCGGGCCCTGCAGGGAGGCATGACATGTACGACGTGATTGCGATCGGCTGCGGGCCGTTCAACCTCGGACTGGCCGCACTGGCCTCCGAAGTGCAGGATCTTGAGCTCGCGGTCCTGGACAGCCGGCCGGAGTTCACCTGGCATCGCGGGCTGATGTTCGAGGACGCAATGCTGCAGGTGTCGTTCCTGGCGGACCTGGTGTCGTTGGTCGAGCCGGCGCACCACCTGTCGTTTCTGTCGTACTTGAAGGACAGCGACCGCTTGTATCAGTTCTACGTGCGGGAGAAGTTCCATCCGACGCGACGGGAGTACGAAACGTACCTGCGGTGGTGTGCTGCGCAGCTGGACTCACTGCACTTCGGCCATCACGTACGGGACGTGGTGTGGAACGGCTCTGTGTTTGAGCTGACCGTGGAGCGTGGTGATGCAGTTGAGACCTTCGAAGCGCGCCACCTGGTGGTCGGCGTCGGTACGGAGCCGTTTGTGCCCGCTGCGCTGGCTGGGCTGCCTGAGGAGCGTTTCCTCCACTCTGCGGACTTCCTGTTCCGGCGCGACGATCTGCTGCGCTCTGGCCACGTGACCGTGGTTGGCTCGGGACAGTCCGGTGCTGAGTGCGCACTGGACCTGCTGCGGGCCGACGGTCCTGCTGTGTCCTGGTTGACGCGGACGCCGTCATTCGCCCCGCTGGACTACTCCAAGCTGGTCCTGGAGATGACGACCCCGTCGTACGTCGACTACTTCCACGGCCTGGACGAGCCGGTACGCGACAGGCTGGTGAAGGAGCAGTGGCGGCACTACAAGGGCATCTCGTCGGAGACGCTGGACGACATCCACGACGTCCTGTACTCGCGGGAGCTGCCGGCTGAACTGCAGTGTGGTGTGGCTGTCGTCTCTGCGGTGGCGCGTGCTGACGGGCTTGAGCTCACCATGCTGCACGCAGACAGCGGGAAGACGTTCCAGCACACGACGGGCGCTGTGGTTGCGGCAACCGGCTACCGGAACCGTCCGCTGCCGTTCCTGGCGTCGCTGCAAGAGCAGATCGAGCACGACGCTGCCGGCCGCTGGGTCATCAACCGCGACCACAGCGTGCGTGGAGCTCTGGAGGGGCGCATCTTCGTCGCGAACGCCGACCTGCACAGCCACGGCGTCGCTGCACCGGACCTCGGCATCGGAGCGATCCGCAACGCGACCATCCTGAACAGCGTGGCCGGCCGAGAGGTGTTCCGGCTGCCCAAGTCCACCGCGTACACGACGTTTGCGATCCCGGGATGAGTGTTTGGACCCAGTGTTCGTCGGAGCTGCTGGCGAAGCTCATCTCGCAGTTCTGCACGGAGGGGTTGCTGGAACCCGTCGACAACCGGCTGGACCTCGGTCCGGTGTCCTACGCGTTTTCCGCGACCCGTGGTGGTTTCGGCAGCTGGCGGGTCGATCCGGCGTCGATACGACGTACTACGGCCGGCATCCTCGGCAACGACGAGAGCGAGGTCGCCACCGACCCGATCCGGTTCTTCGTCGACGCCGCCGACGTACTGGGCGTCGACGGGTCCACCGTGGCCGGGTACGTCGCGGAGCTGACGAGCACGCTCGCGGCCGACGTACGGATGGCTTCGACGGCAGTGCCCGCTGCTGAGTTGCTGGAGCTCCACCACACCCGGCTGGAAGGACACCTGACCGGGCACCCGCTCCTGGTCGCCAACAAGGGCCGCCTCGGCTTCTCCGCCTCCGACAGCGAGCGCTACACCCCAGAGGCCCGTACGCCGCTACACCTGGTCTGGCTCGCCGTACGACGTGGTCTCGCCGAGTTCCGCGGTACGCCGGACCTCTCGGAGCACTCCGTCATCTCGAGGGAACTGGACCCGTCGACCGTGGAAGCGTTCCGCGCACGGCTGGACGACCCGGACGCGTACGTGTGGCTCCCGTGCCACCCGTGGCAGCTGGACCACGTCGTACGCACGCAGTGGGCGCGCGAACTCGCCACCGGGGAGATCGTCGCACTGGGGGAGAGCCCCGACGAGTACCTCCCCACCCAGTCGATCCGCACGATGGTCAACATCTCGAATCCCTCGCGCTACCAGGTCAAACTTCCCCTGAAGATCCTCAACACCTCGGTCTACCGCGGCATCCCCGAGCATTGCACGCTGGCCGCCCCGATGATCACCCAATGGCTACGCGGCCTCTGGTCCCGCGACGAAACACTCTCAGGCACCGAGCTCCTCGGCGAGGTCGCATCAGTCACCGTCCCGCACCCCGATCTCTCGCCCCACCCCGGCATCCCCTACCAATGGACCGAAACCCTCGGCTGCATCTGGCGAGACCCCCTCGACCCCCGCCTCCAGGACAGCGAGACCGTGTGGCCGCTGGCCGCCGTGCTGCATCCCGGCTTCGCAGCAGCCGCGATTACCCGCTCCGGCACCGACCCCCAAACCTGGCTGAGCCACCTCCTCGCCACCCTCCTGCGCCCGCTGCTCCACCTACTCCACCACTACGGCATCACAGTCAACCCACACGGTGAAAACCTCGCCATCATCTGCTCACCCACCGGCCTCCCCACCCGCCTCGTCATCAAGGACCTCGTCGACGACATCAACCTCTCCACCGACCCAATCGTTGCCCGAGGCCCCGAACCCGACGCCCACATCCGAGTCCTCCCCAGAAAACCCTGGCCAATCCTCCGCCAGTACGTCGTAGACGCCCTCCTCCTAGGCGTCCTCAACCCCCTCTCCGCCCAGCACCTGATCCCGGAAGAATCCTTCTGGTCCCTGGCCCGAACCGAAGTAGACCTCTACACGAGAACCCACCCCGAACACGCCACCCGCCTACAAGCCACCGCCCTAACCGGCGAAACCTTCCTCCGCTACCCCCTCAACGGCTACCGCCTAACCCTCGGTTACACCGACCTCGACACCCGCCCACCCATCCCCACCACCGGCACGATCCCCAACCCCCTCCACGCCGCCGACATCTCGCAAGCGTCCGCAGATTGACCCGTCAAAGGCCCGTGCAGCAGGCGGTTTCCGAAAGGTTTCATTCGCAATCGCGCCGATCGTCTGCAATCCCTTGCCAAGGTGTCTCCAAGGCGGATCAAATGGCCCATGCAATCGCCTCGCGCAACCGGAGTGAGGGTTTCGAATGCCGGAGCGCACTCGCCACGCGGTGCCAGAGACTGTAGGGCCATCCGCATCGCCCTCAGCACTACGTGTGTCTGAATTGACACGCTCGGTCACCCAGCCCCTAGACTCCCGAGTCATCAGGCACTTGGCGGGATGGAGGAGTTCAGCGGGGTGACACTCTTCTTTGGTCAGCACGCGGGGGCTACTGCCGTCGAGCGCCGAGCCACCGCGGCTCCGGAGCTGGCTACTCAGTGGGCTGTCCGGCGGAATCTGGTCGGGCCTACTGCCGAACGTCGTGTGCGCATGCTCCGCGCCATGCTCGAACAGGACGGACCACGGCAGACGGTCGCCTTTGTGCGCGTCTGGCAATTGAGGAAGCGATTGCGGGAGTATCGAGAGGTCCTGACTGCGGCATGGTCAGACAAGACCTCTTATCAACGGACCTCGCAGAGCTTGAGGAGCACTACATCACGCTCTGTCGGCCAATGCGGTGTGAGTTCCGCATGGGTCATACGCCGGCTCGGGTGGTCGTTCCGGTGGCGCGCGAGGTATTGCGTGGGTGACGTCGTCTTCCACGGTTCGGGCGGAAGCCGGACCGAGCTTCATTGCTGGATCGAGTATGGAAATTCCTCATCGACGAAGCGTCTGGTCATCGACCTCACTTGTGACCAGTTCGAACCATTGAGGAACAGGCCGGTGCTCTGTGCGTCCTACGAGAGCCTCATCGATGATTCGATCGAGTACAACGCGTTGGACCGGATGCGGTTTCGGGAGTTACGCAAGGACGATGTCTGGGCGCGTTACCAGGTCCTCGTAAAGGCCGCCAAGCGGCCGCGTCCGCTGGGCGCATTCGTCCGGTCGACATAGCGGCGAGGTCTATTGATGCCGCGTATCATCAACTTGGCTGGGTGAGGGCCCAGCGAGAGCAGGAGACCGCGGGATTGTCGGGAGTCAGGCGGGACGCCGATGACGACTTGCTTGCGATGTTGCCTGTGGGGCTGACGCTGGCTGACTGTCGGCTTCCGACGTCAGGCTTTCTGGATGTTGTGTCCAAGGTCGGGGAGAGCCGTGGTGTCGAGGCGCGAGGGCTCGCCGTACGAGCCCGGTTGCATCTTCCCCGAGTGGCTCGACCGGATGGGACTGTGGGTCGGCGGCTGGCGCTGGCCGAGGTGAGCCGAAGCGTTCGGCACCTGTCAGCCGATGTCGCTGCGATTCGTCGGCTCGTACCGACCGGCGGCGTTCGTGACCTCGATGACCTCAGGTTCGTCGTGTACGACGATGACAAGGCTTTCGCGGTCTTCACCCACATGCACTATCTCAGGAGTGCACGGTCGGGGTCGGAGAACTTCGCCTTGGTTGATCGATCGAGCGATTTGCCTGTTGCGCTGTGCAGCGCGACGCCGCTGGACTGGCGTCGTCTCGGTGGCGCGCTCGAGCAGCGATACGGCGTGCCGGTAGCGCAGATCTGGGATATCTCGCGGGTCTACTCGTTCGAGGTCGCCCCCTACAACGCGATCTCCAGGCTGTTGGCTCAGGTGCGGCGCTGGCTCCGGCGCCAACGGCGGAACGTGCGCCTTCTGGTCACGACGGTGGACCCCAATCTGGGGTTCACCGGCGCCAGTTATCGAGCTGCCAACTGGCAGGAGTGGCTGCGTGTCAGGCCGCGGCCCTACCTGTATCTCAACCGGCAATACGTCAGCCCTCGGCAGCTACGCCAGGAGTTCGGTACAGCCGGCCGGCACGAGTTGCGTGAGCGACTGGGAGTGCAGCTCGAGGTGAGTAGTGCAGCGCTACTCGACTCGTCGATCTACGGCTGGCGTCTCAAAGGCGCGACCGAGCCGATTCCACGCGACCAATTGCCGATCCTGCGCCGATGACCGCGCAAATCCGCGGCTGGAGAATTGTTCGCCACTGTGGATCACATCGCCCGCGAGCGCAGCGCAGAACGCGTCGCGCGCGGTCGCCGACCGCTTGTAGACCGAGGTCAGGAAAGGAATCTGAACGACGTCCTCGGTGGACTTCGAGTAGATGGTGCACCCACCCTCTCGTAGTAGACAGACCGATCCAACCCCGTCCTCCAGGAGTTGGCGAGCAGATGCGTCCGAGTCGCACTGCTGCAGAGCGGTGCCTCTGACAAGCTGAAGTTCCTCAGGGTGCGCAACGACATAGTCGACTCGCTCGAAAGCGCCGGGAGCGAGCGTTGTGTCAGCGTACGGCTGCGCCGGTGTCACGATCGTCAACGGCCGAGCGTCTCCGGCGTCCCGCAACAACGCGAGGATGCGCTCGGCGGTCGCACAGGGGGCCTCGAAGGTCATCAGTACCGCATTGCTCTCGACCAGCTCCGAGCTCAGTTCGTCGCAGTCCCAGGGGTCGAGACGAAGCTCGTTTCCATTGCGCCAGCACGCCTCCAGACTGCGGCCCAGGTCCGTCTCGAAGACGCCCGTGAACGGCGTGTCTCCTCCAGGCACGATCTTGAGCAGCGAGGTGTCGACAGAATTCGCTCGTAGATAGTTGACGATCGCCGTACCAAACCGATCATCGGTAACAGCCGCCACGAGCGAGACGCGATGTCCGAGCTGTGCCGCTGCAACGGCCTGGGTCAGCCCGTGTCCGCCTGGCGAAAAGGCGAAGTCGTGCGCCTCGATCGATGTCTCCCAGGACGGACGTTCTCTGATCTGGAACACCGCGTCCATTACTGCCGCACCGACGACAATGATCCTTCCCCGGTCTTGGGGCGCGCGAAACAGGTCGTCAGCGAGCGATGTCGGCGGCACGCTGGTCGCGACTCCGCGAGGGTCCGCCTCAGGTCGGACCAACTGCCAGGCGAGCGTCCGAAGTGCGGCCGGCTCGATCGTGCCGGCAAGGTCATACTCGCTGGGGACGTTGCCGATTGGCGGCGAGCCCGCAACGTCGGTGAGTGCCTCGTGAAGGCTCTGCCAGTTCTCCAGCAGCGCGTGCCGCCGGTGGCTCAGTCGGCTGTCGGCGAGCCGTTGGATGGTTTGCCGACTGATCCCGGATTGCGCATATCGCTCAGCGAACAGTCCAAGGCCCAGCGCAGCGTCGACCACGACTCGGTCAGACGTGTGCAGTTCGTGGACGCGTTTCCCGACAAGCACAGATCGTCCAGAATGCTGGTGGGAAGAGATTCCGCCGCACGCCGATCGCAATTTCTCCAGAATGTTCAGCGCAAAGCCCTGGAGTTGGTCGGAAGAAATACTTTCGTGCACGCTGCCCCCTGTCGGTGGTTGGCCGCGGCGAACCGCGGCCAACGGTTAGCGTTGCTGGGAGGTGGTTCCGGTCTTCACGAACTGGTCACCCTGAGTGGGCGGCGGCTCGCCGTTGAACAGCTCAGCCAGCATGAAGATCCCGAATCCGAAGACTGAGATCACGATGACGGCCAGGAGGAAGACCAACTTCCTCCAGCAGCTGACGAGGTAGTAGGCGATGAAGATGATGAACATCAGCGCGACTGCTTGACTTCCGGCCATGGTGAGCCTCGATTCTGAATTTCACACAACCATTCGTGTCACTGGTCAGCTGCCAAGGATCCCCCCGGATCCCCGCTTGAAATTCTTCTCAAGACTGATTGCAACTCATGACATTTGGGTGTCAATGGCATCTTTTTGGCCTCTGTCGGCACTTTGGTGAGCGCCCCAGAGGCTTGTCAGACCAAATGGCGGTGCACAGTTACCGGCCCGGGACATCAGCCGGTGTGCGGGGTGTGTCGCCGTGCCAATCGGTCGGAGGGCAGTCGTCAGGTCGCACCTGGCTGGTGCATCGACTGCCAATCGGCAGCCCGGCTCACGCGAAGTATTTCTGGTACATGGCGTCGACGCGTGCCCGCAGCGGGGGCGATGGGGACTTGAGGTAGTCCTCGGCGACCGCGGCCATGGCGGCTGCTGCCCAGCGGACGGCGGCAGCGAGAGGGCGCTGTTCGATCAGGCCCGTCGCGAGGGCGGCGCAGAACGCGTCGCGGGTGATGGACGATTCCTTGATCACCGATGACGTGGAAGGGATGTCGATCGAGTCACCGGCCGGCAGGTAGACGGTGCCGCCCCGTGTGCCGAGCACGCAGAGAGCCTTCAAGCCCTGCTTCAGGAGTTCAGCGCTGATCATCTGTGGGTCGTACCGTGCGTCCGGCGATCGGGCGTAGCGTTCCAGCTCCCAGGGACGTGCCACTAGATAGTCGATCTGGCGCAGGGCTTCCCGCGTCAGCCCGGCGTCCGGGTAGGGCTGCCCCGGCGTGACAATGACGAGGGGACGTTCGGCCGGTCTGCTGGCAACCAAGTCCAGAGTTCGATGAAGAACAGGCAGCGGGATCTCGAAGGTCAGCAGCACAGCCGCAGAACTCGACAACGCCTTGGCGTGCCGGTCGAGGTGTCGACTATCGAGTTCCAAGGGACCGCGCCAGACGGCTGCGGCGCTTTCACCGAACGGTCGCTCGAAGATGCCCGTGGCCGGTGTCGTCGCGTTGGGTACGGCCTTGATCAAGGATCGGTCGACGCCCTCGAGCTCCAGATGATCAAGGATCTCCTGGCCCTCGTGGTCCTTTCCGACAGCGGTTAGCAGCGCCACGTCGAAGTCGAGGCGAGCGACTGCGACTGCCTGGCTGAGGCCCTTTCCGCCTGGAGATCGGCTGTAGCCGGTGGCGATCCGCGACGTCTCCAGGTCGGGTGGGCGATCGACTCGCCAGACATGATCGATCGTCACGCCACCGACGACGATCACCCGACCTGTGGGCTTCAGCTGTGCTTCAGACGCGGACGGCGCAGTCACTGTGAGACCGGACGTTCGGCCGGAGCTGACCAAGTGCGCGGCATTGAGTACGTGGACGGCGAGTCGCTCGAAGACCTCTTCCTCAGCTCGCCCGCGGAGACTGCGGTCGCTCGGCGCGTCTGGTGCTCCGGCGAAGTCGGGCCCAGCCAACGCCTGGTGAAAGTCAATCCAGTACGACAACACCACCGCACGCCGTACGCCAAGGTCTCCGGATTCGAGCTTGTGGAGGATGCTTGCCGGGATCCCAGCTGCCTGGTAGACGTCAGCAAAGCTGCCCAGTCCGAGGACTGCGTCGGCAATGATCCGGTCGGTCGTGATGTCCATACTGCGCACCTGGTCGCGGACCAGTTCGACGGCGACCACCGTCGGGTCCTCGCCCGTGCGTTCGGTCCGATCGCGTACTGCCGGTAGATGGAGGAGAGGCTGCGCCCGACTGATTGCAAGCCTCTGCGGGGTCATGCCGTCGTTCTTCCGGAGCGCGACGAACATCGAGACGAGGGCAGCTACCTCGGGTGATCGTGCGGTGAATTGATCGGACATCTGACCCGCCAAGGGAGAGTTGGAGTCATCGCCAGGTTTCGCCGGGGAAGGCACGGAGCATTTGTTCTATGCGGTTCCGGTCGGGAAAGGTACGAGCGTTTGCGTAGTCCTCCGTGAAGCTGGCCATGGCTGCGGTTGCCCATCGGACGGCGTCGTCGGTGAGTGAGCGGTCTTCGACCAGTCGGGCAACGAGGGCCGCACAGAAGAGATCTCTCGTGATCGAGGATTCCTTCAGCATCGACGGTGGCGGAGTGATCGACCTCTGAGGTGAGTTCTGGGAGTAGATGGTTCCGCCTCGGTTGCCGAGTACACAGACCGACTTCACGCCCAGGCGGAGGAAGTTCTCGCCGAGGTGGTTCGAGGCTTGTCTGCCGGGCGTGTAGTAGCTGAGCCGCCGAAGCTCCCAACTGTGTGCGACCAGGTAGTCGATCTGGGCGAATGCCTGACCCGACGGCGGGCCTGTGTCGTAGGGCTGCCCGGGCGTGACGACGGTGACTGGACGTTCCGGACCCAGTCCGGTCACGAGGTGCAGCGTGCTGGAGAGGACATCCTGCGGGATTTCGAACGTCAGCAGTACGGCATCGCAGGCCGCGAGTACGGCGCGATGCCGGTGGACGTCCTGCATGTTCAGGCTGACGGCGCTCTCGTTGTGCCACACGACTGCGGCGCTCTCGGCATCCGGGAACTCGATCACCGCGGTCTGAGGCGTTGTCTCGTTCCGGACGATCTTCATCATCGAGGTGTCGACGCGCTCATCCTCCAGATACTGCTTGATCGTCGTACCATCCTCGTCGTCGCCGCAGGCGGCGATCAGCACGACCTCGAGACCGAGACGGGCGGCCGCGACCGCTTGACTCAGACCCTTGCCACCGGGTGATCGGACATGGTCGGTGGCCCTGACAGACGTCTCGGGCAGCGGTACGGCGTCACTGTGGAAGACGTGATCCATCGCGACGCCACCGACGACGACAACCCTGCCCTGTGACGAGGTACGCGCACCCTCGGAAAGGGTCCTGGGGGCTGTGGTGATCGGGCCTGCCAGCGAATGCTCGTCGGAGGAGCCGGTGATCAGCATTGCCAGATCGCGGAAGATCCGTGGCTCGATAGTGTCGCGGAGATAGCGGTCTCCGGGTGTCTCGGGAGCACTGGCGCCGACGGCCTGGTGCAGATGGTGCCAATGATTGCGCAACGAGTCTCGCCGGTCGCCCAGGTCGGCGGTTTCGAGAGTCCCGATCACTGGCGGTGGTACGTGTTGGTCGGTGTACTCGGTGAGGAAAAGTCCCAAGCCGAGGACGGCATCGGCGACGACCTGGTCGGAGAGGACCGAGAGTTGGCGCACGGCGTCGATGACGACCTGGATCGCGGCGGCTGCAGGATCACCGACGCCGTGTTTCGCCATGTACTCGCGCACCGCGCGAGAGCCGAGCAGGTTACCGGCGCGGTCCTCGGTCAGTCGGGATTGCTTGAGACCTTGATTCTTCCGGAGCACGGTGAAGTCATAGACAAGCGCCTTGGCCTCTGATGGCAAGAAATGGTCGCCAGACATGGTGCCCCCGGTGAAACAGTCGCCAGAAATTTCAGTATCCGCCAATTGGCAGGACGGCGACCGGCCGTCGAGTGTCGTGGAGATGGGACGAGCATTTGATTTTCAGTGGAGGTTGGCGACCCAGCGGGTGGCTTGTTTGGCTTGGGTTAGGCGGCGTTCGTAGGTGGCGCCTGTGGTTAGGAGGATCAGGCCGGCGGTGGCGAGGGTTATCCAGCGGGGAATCAGGGGGGACACCTCCAGGAATTGGGCGATTCCGATTTTGGCTACGGCGGCGGAGCCGATGATGAAGGGGGATTGGAGGGAGTAGCGGACGGCGAGAAGGATGAGGAGGACGGCGGCGGCTACTACGAGGGTTGCGCGGAGCCAGTTGTCGGTGGTGTCGGCGGTCAGGGTTGAGGGGGCGAGGCCGAGGAGGAGGCCGGGGCCGAGGTAGACCCAGCTCGACTGGTTGCGCCAGGCAACGATGCCGACGGTGAGCAGCATCAGTGCCGGCGGGATGGTGTACCACTCCAGGGTGTGTGCGTCGGCGCCGAGCATGAAGGTGGTGTTGGCGATGATCAGGAGGAGGGCGGCCTGCAGCAGGGTGGGGCGGCGGCGCGGGTTCATGCCGTAGGCAATTAGCGGGGCGGCGACGATCGTCAGGACCACCCCGGTTGCGGTGAAGGGGGAGGCCGACACGGCGGCGATCTCGGCCAGTACGGCGGCGCAGGCGGCGGTGGTGAGCAGGACGGGTTCTAGCGGCTTGCCGACGTACCCGCAGGTGACGGCGATGCCGATCGCGGCGACGACGGCGAGTGCGACGGCGGCCGGCCACGTGTCGACGTACCCGTCGAATGCGAACAGGACGATCGCGAATTGGGCGCTCAGGCTCGCGACGGCGGCGGTGGGGACGGGGTCGATGAGCTTGCGGACTGCGGCGAAGAGGGCCAGTACGGCGAGGATCGCGGCGAGGTAGCCGAGTTGGCGGATGTCGTCGGTCGCCACGCAGTACATGAGGTCGACGGCGGCGACCGTGATGGTTGCCGTGTGCAGGATGATCGCGAGTTTTCCGGTACGGCGGGCCGCGACGAGTTCGACGATGGCGAGGGCCGCGGCGAGTGCTGTGGTGAACCAGCGGCTCGGGCCGGGGAGTTGCGGGAGTGTGGTGGCGACCGCGAAGGCGGCGGCTGCGGCGCAGACGCACTCGCCGAGACCGGGTGAGAGCGCGGCGGGGAGCGGGCGTTTGCGGAGGATCGCGATGCCGGTCGCTGCGGCGACGCAGACGACCGCGGCGGTTGCGATCGTGATGGACAGAGTGGTGGTGGTCACGAGGCCCAGCAGGGTACGGGTCATGCCGGCGACCAGGATGCCGCAGAAGACGATGGTGGCGGTGATGGATCCGGTACGGCGGACGATCGCGGTGCCCTTCGCGGACAGGAACAGCGTGCCGACGACCTGCGCCAGGAGCGCGCCGAGGAGGACCGGGAGGCTCGCGCGGTCGATCAGGACGAGTGGGACCGGGATCTGGGCGGCGATGACGGTGGTGACGCCGTACGTGACGACCTTGGGGGCGAGGCGGGTCATGACGAGGGCGAGTACGGCGATGGTCGTGAAGACGATCGCGCTGTAGGTGAGGCCGTCGACGGCGGTCGGTGGGATGAGGCCGAGGGCTCGGGCGCCGTACAGGTCCACTGTGAGGAGGCCGGTGCCGAGGATGGCGAGGGCTTCGGCGGTGCCGGCCAGGGTGTGGCGGCTGGCGGGGATCGAGCCGGCGAAGGAGAGGGCGGCGAGGGTACCGATGATGGCGGCCTGGGCGGCTACGGGCAGGTTGTCCCAGTTGACGGCGAGGAAGGTGACGCCGGCGGCCAGGAGGAGGAGTACGCCGAGGGTGAGGAGGGTGGCCTGGGGGCTCAGGCGGCGGATCCTCGAAGGCTTGGGCGGCCGCGTCGGACGAGCAGCAACAGGCGCAACAGGCGGGGCGACGGGAGGGGCGGGAGGAGGGGCTGGGAGGTGGATGCCGAGGTGGGGTGGGGCGGCGGGGAGGGGGCGGTGGGGTTGTGGGTAAGGCTGTGGATAAGGGGCCGGGGTGATCGTCAGGTGGAGCGGGGCGCGGCAGGTGGGGCAGGTGATGGCGGCGGTCGGCATCGGGTCCTCCTCGGGTCGCATCCACTGTCCCGAGAAGGAACGGCCCGCCGCTTGAGTACGTCTACTCAAAGTTCTGACGTAGGCTGCTGCGGTCTGCCGATCGTCCAGACCGGCGTGACGAACACGGGGAGCACCATGTACACAGGGCATACCACAGGGCATACAGGGAACACTGGGCACGTGGAGCTCGCGAGAGCTCAGCAGGAACGGTGGGACTCGGCGTACGCGAGGCGCCCGCAGCTGCACGGGCCGGACCCATCGGCCGCTGCACAGCAGGCCGTGGAGCGGTTCGGTGCCGCAGGCATCGATGACGTGCTGGAACTCGGCGCCGGCCACGGCCGCGACGCGCTCTTCCTGGCCCGACAGGGATTCAGCGTGCACGCCACCGACTTCAGCGAGACGGCGCTCGACCAGCTCCGGCACGAGGCGCAGCGCGAAGGGCTCGACGACCGCGTCACCGCCGCGCTGCACGACGTCCGCGACCCGCTGCCGCCGGCCGACGGCGCAGTGAACGCGGTGTTCGCGAATCTCCTGCTGAACATGGCGTTCTCGCTGTCCGAGCTGCGGTCACTCGTCGGCGAGATCCACCGGGTGCTCAGCCCGGGCGGGGTTTTCGTGTACGCCGTGTGGTCGACGGAGGACCCCTGCTCGCAGTACTGGCAGACGCTCGACGACGGGTTGTCCATCCACGACGGCTTCGTCGGCAGGTTCTTCGACGAGGACCTGGTGCGTGAGCTCGCCGAGAACTGGAACCTCGACGAGCTCACGCCGTACCACGAAGGACAACGCGTGCTGTGGCGCGTCGCCCTGTCCAAATAGACGCCGTCCAAATAGACGCCGTCCAAATGGCTAACTGGCCTGGCTGACGCTCGACATGTTGAAGTCGGGGATCAGCAGCGGCGGCGTCGCGGTCCGGGAGAAGTAGTCGCCCCATTCCCGCGAGTACGACGGAACGGTCGTGCCGGCCGCGGTGAACCGGGCCAGCAGGTCGACCGGGCTTTCGTTGAAGCGGAAGTTGTTGACGGCCCCGGTGACCTCGCCGTTCTCGACCAGGTAGACGCCGTCGCGGGTGAGTCCGGTGAGCAGCAGCGTCTGCGGGTCGACCATCCGGATGTACCAGAGGCAGGTCAGGAGCAGTCCGTTGTCGAGCCCGGCGACCAGGTCGTCGGTCGAACCGGTCGCACCGTCGACCGTGACCACGTAGTTGTCGATGCCCGGTGTCGCGGTCGGTGCGTCGATCAGACCGGCGGTGTACCGGCTCGTCATCAGGTGTTCGAGTTTGCCGCCGCGGATCCAGTCCGTGGCCGCGAGCGTGAGTCCGTTGTCGAAGACGCTCGACGATCCGCCGGACGAACGGGCCACCGCGAACGCGAACGTCTCGAGGCCGGCGAGCGCCGGGTCGGAGTGCAGGCTCACGGGCTGTGACGACAGGGGGTCGCCGAGCCGGGTGCCGCCACCGGCCTTGGAGAACACGGTCCGGCCCTCGACCGCGTCCCGACCGTCGAGCTGCCAGTACAGGTACGTCATCAGGTCCGCGACCGCGGCCGGCGGCAGGATCGTCGGGTGCCGGCCGGCCTCGACCGACACGGTCCGCTGAGCCCAGCCGAGGCGGCGGGTGAGCTCGGCGTCGAGCGCGAGCGGGTCGACGTCGGTGAAGTCGCGGGTGGCGGTGCCGACCCAGGCGGACTGGCTCAGGTCGGTGTTCTTGCCGGTCGACGACACGTACCCGCCGGGGAGTGCCTGGCGCAGCCGCAGTCCCGTCGAGGACCCGACGTACAGCGTGGTGACCTCGTGGTTCGCGAACCCGTACAACCGGCGCTCTTCGGCAGAGGCGCGTTTGAGCGATTCGCCGAGCGAGGGCGCGAACTTTTCGTACACGCCGACGGACGTTTCCTCCGGCTCGAGCTCCCAGTCCGCTCCCGTCGTACCGTCGACGAGCGGGCGGGCGTCCTCGGCCGGGCCGGCGGCGCGGGCGGTCGCGATCGCGGCGGACACGATCTCGCGCAGCGAGTCGTCGGTGACCGAGGAGCGGCCGATGACGCCGGCCGCCGTACCCTCGCCAGCGCCGACGGTGGCGATCACAGTCACGCTCGAGCCGCGCATCGCGCCGTTCGTGGTCAGGGTGTTGTTCGCCCAGCGCAGGTTGGTGCTGGAGGTCTCGGCGACGAGTACGACGCAACCGTCGGCGCCCTCGGCTGCGGCCAGGGTAAGACCCCGCTCGATGGTGTCCTGCGGGGTGAGTTGAATGCCCGTCACCGGCCGGCCTCCTGAGTGGTGTTGAGAATGCGGATGCCGCGGAACAGTGCGGACGGGCAACCGTGGCTGATCGCGCCGGACTGTCCGGGCTCGGCCTTGCCGCAGTTCAGCGCGCCGCCGAGGACGTATGTCTGCGGGCCGCCGACGGCCTCCATCGACCCCCAGAAATCGGTGGTCGTGGCCTGGTACGCGACGTCGCGGAGCTGACCCTCGAGCTTGCCGTCGGTGATCTTGTAGAACCGCTGGCCGGTGAACTGGAAGTTGTACCGCTGCATGTCGATCGACCAGGACTTGTCGCCGACGATGTAGATCCCGTTCGTGACCTGGCTGATCAGTTCCTCGGTGGACGGGCCGTCCGCGGCGGGCTGCAGCGAGACGTTGGCCATCCGCTGGATCGGGATGTGGCCGGACGAGTCGGCGTACGCGCACCCGTTCGAGCGGGGCGTGCCGAGCACGTCCTCGTTCTTCTTCGCCATCCGGCGGTCGACCTGGTACCCGACCAGGATCCCGTCCTTGACCAGGTCCCACTGCTGGCCCGCGACGCCCTCGTCGTCGTACCCGACGGTGGACAGGCCGTTCTCCGCCGTGCGGTCACCCGTGACGTGCATGATCGGCGAGCCGTACTTGAGCGTGCCGAGCTGGTCGAGCGTGGCGAAGCTGGTGCCCGCGTAGTTCGCCTCGTACCCGAGGGCGCGGTCGAGCTCGGTGGCGTGGCCGATCGACTCGTGGATCGTGAGCCAGAGGTTGGACGGGTCGATGACGACGTCGTACGTGCCGGCTTCGACGGTCGGCGCGGCCATCTTCTCGGCCAGCCAGCCGGGGATCTGGGCGAGCTCCTCGTCCCAGTTCCAGCCGGTGCCGGTCATGTACTCCCAGCCGCGACCGGCCGGCGGGGCGATGGAGGACATCGAGTCGAACCGGTCCTCCGCGACGGCGTGCGCGGTGATGTCGGGCCCGATGCGGACGCGTTGCTGCGTGTACGACGTACCGGCGGTGTTCGCGTAGTACTTGCACTCGTGGATCGTGGCGACGTGGACGCTGACGTGCGCGACCCCCTCCGCCTTGAGCAGGCGGTCGCTGTAGTCGGTGAGCAGCGCGACCTTCTCGGCCCGCGGAACGCTGAACGGGTCGATCTCGTACGACGAGATCCAGGTGACGTCGTCGTACGTCGGCTCGTCGGCGAGCTCGATCGTCTCGGCGTTGATCGGCCGGGACACCTGGGCCATGTTCACGGCCTGCTCGGCCAGACTCACCGCCTCGTCGGTGGTCAGCGCGACACCGGCGGCGAAACCCCAGGTGCCGTCGTGGATGACGCGGACGGCGAGACCGAGGTCCTCGTCGTCCTTCGCGTTCTCCAGCACGCTGTCGCGCAGGGAGATGGACTCGGACCGGATCCGCTCCAGCCGGAACTCGGCGAACGTGGCCCCGAGGTCACGGGCGCGCTGGAGGGCGGCCGCCGCCAACTCCTGCCGGGGGAGAGCGAGAAAGCTTGCGTCGATATCTGGCACGACCCCGACCCTATACACGGGAACCTGGAGATGATCGGCGGTGTAGTGCCAGTGTCCGGAAGTAGACAGGAGGCCTTTGACCAGCCCCGGTGAGGAAGCCGAGATCGTGGCTCGGGTGCGCGGCGGGGAGTCGGCCGCGTACGGCGAGCTGGTGGATCGGCATGCCTCCGTGGCGAAGCGAACCGCGGTGTTCCTGGGCGCCGGAGCCGATGCGGACGACGTGGTGCAGGACGCGTTCGTCAAGGCATTCAGAGCGCTCGGTGGGTTCCGGGAGGGCGCGGCGTTCCGGCCCTGGTTGCTGCGGATCGTCGCCAACGAGACCCGGAACGCTCTGCGCGCTCGTGGACGCCGGGCTCGGCGGGAGGAGCTGGCGGCGCCGGTCGACGTCGTACTGGATCCGGCTGACGCGGCTGTGTCGTTGGAGCGTCGTACCGAGTTGCTGGCCGCTGTACGCGCGTTGCCCGAGCAGATGCGGTTGGTGGTGACCTGCAGATACCTGCTGGACCTGGATGAGCAGGAGACCGCAGTAGTACTCGGCTGGCCGCGAGGAACCGTCAAGTCACGGCTGCACCGCGCACTGGGCCGGCTGCGTGACGCCCTACCCGACAAGGAGGTGCAGCGATGAGCCTCGAAGACGAACTGCGATCCGTCGGCCGCTCAGTCGTCGTACCTCCTGTAGACGACTCCCTGACCGCAGCAGTGCTGTCACGGGTCGCTGACGTCCCGGTGCGGAAGCGGCTGCGGGACAGGTGGCGGGCGTTCCTTGCCGGCTTCCTCATCCTGATCGCGGGCGCTGCGCTCACCCCTCCGGTACGGGCGACGGTTGCGGAATGGCTGCACATCGGGGGAGTCCAGGCGGAGCCGGTGGGCACTGGGCCTCGGAGTGCGCCGGCAGTTCCGACAGTGGCCGGTCACATGTCCGTGGAGGCCGCTGCACGCGTCGCTGGCTTCACGCCGCAGCTCCCCAAGGCACTGGGTACGCCGACGGGGGTAGAGGCGTCCAAAGGCTTCCTGGCGACCAACTGGGACGGCGTACGGCTGGAGCAGTTCCAGTCCGGGCTCGAGCCGCGGTACATCAAGCAGTACTACGGCGGGCTCGAGTACGTCCCCGACGTACCCGGCTTCTGGTTCAGTACGCCGCACGAGCTCGTGCTGGTCGACAAACGCGTCGTACGGATCGCAGGCCCCACGCTGGTCTGGGAGCGCGACGGTGTCACGTTCCGTCTCGAAGGAGTCGACAAGGCCCGGGCCGTGGAACTAGCGATCGGAACCTCCTGACCGCGAGCGGTGTACCAGCGGCAAAGGGAACTGAACAGGGAGAGCTGCCATGGTCCGCCGCATCCTCATGCTCGTTGTCGTGCTCTTCGCGATCGGTGTCACGCCCGCACACGCCGGCGGGCCGACCAGCGTCCTGCTCAGCGCACCCCCGTCGGTTGTCGCCTTCGGCTACAACGACCCGCGGTACGACGAACTCTCGAGACTGACCGAGCTGACGAGATCCGAGCCGACCGACGGGCACCCCTCCGGCCGGTTCGTCCGCGCTACCTGGCTGATCCACGACATGTCCGTCTGGCGCATCGACATCATTTATCCGGACGCACCGGGCGGACCGTGGATCGCGACCGAGGACCTGATGTCCGGCACCAAACCCGCGAAGCCCACGTGGCACCGCGCCACCGACCCCGTGAAGCTCCTGAAGCTCCTCGGCGACCTCAAGCTGCTGAGCGGAGAGTTCTATGGCGGCCCGAGCCTGGACGACGGCTACGCGGTCGAGCAGTCCACACCAGAGCCGGCACCCGCACCTGCCGCACCGGCACCTGCTGCACCGGCACCTGCTGCACCGGTCCAGGCACAGGTGTCCACGACGTCCAGCGTCTTCACCGGGTGGCGCTGGATCATCCCCGGCGTACTCCTCGGAGCAGCAGTCACCGTCGTCGCCCTACGCCTGTTCCCGAAGCGCCGCTGGGAGCTGATCGACTAGCGCGCCGGTACGGTGGGCCCTTCCGGCAGCCGACCTAGGAGAACGCCTGTGGCCCTCCCAGCCCCCGTCCAGGACCTGTGCGACCACTTTCTGTCGCTCGCCGAGCGAGAGCTGCCCGCGGGGCTGCTGACCGGGCTGTATCTCCATGGTGGCGTGGTCTTCGACGAGTGGGCGCCGCAGGAGTCCGACGTCGACTTCCTCGCCACGCTCGCCCGCCGGCCGGAGCTCGCGGAGGTGGAGGCGCTGCAGGCCGTTCACGCGCAGATGGCGAAGTACTCCTCGATCCGGTTCGACGGGCCGCACCTGCTTGCCGCCGACCTGGCGTGCGACCCGCGCACGCTGCCGCCGGCGCCGGAGATGATCTCCACCAGGAAACTCGAGATCATCGCCTCGCCGTCGCGGATGATCACCTGGCACGAACTGGCCCAGGCCGGGATCACGGTCGCCGGTCCAGAGCTGTCCACGCTTCAGATCTGGACCGACAAGCAGGCGCTGCGCGAGTACACGGTGGGCAACCTCGACACCTACTGGCGCCGTAACGCCGAGGGTCTGACCCGGGCCACTACTGCCGACCTACCGACGGACGAGCGCACGCGTGACTATCTGCTGTCGCACTGCATCCTCGCCTCTGTGCGTCTGCAGCACCTCCTGATCACCGGCGAGATGACTGCGAAGTCGCGCGCCGGCCGCTGGGCGCTGACGTACTTCGACGAGCGCTGGCACCGGATCCTGGCCGAGGGTCTGCATCTGCGTGACGCCAGCGGGGAATCCGGGTACGCCGACCAGGCCGAGCTGCTCGCGGACACCCGGGACTTTCTGGCGTACGTCGTGGAGACCGCCACCGGCCGACCCGTGGTGCCGGCCAACGCCTGACAATCATCCAACCGGCTCGCGACGACGACCGCTTCGCGAGGTCGCGCGCGTGTTCGACCCGCGATGTCGGGATGTCAGCGATCCGGCCTGGACCCGGCCGGGTATCGCACGGCCTCATGGGTCGACGCGTCGATCGATTCGGTGGGTGCCGTCGGGATCGACGTGGAAGGTGAACCCGTGGGGCGTGGTCCACTCGAGTGTCTTGTAGTCGATCCGGTGCACGCGCCAGCCACGCGCATGAGTCTTCACCCGGTGCCCGAAGCGACCGAGAGGCGCAAGATTGGTGGTGCTGGTCTGGCCTGTGGGTCCGTGCGGGTCGTACGGCTCGATGTGATCGAGATCGATCGTGCTGGTGGTTTCCCGGTTGCCGTACGGAAACAGCTCGACCGGGTAGGTGAACCTGACGCGGTCACGGATCCGGGTCGGAATCTCATACGCATCAACACTCACGGCATCGTTCAGGTCGATCACCGGCTTCACCGTGTACGGCCCATACCCGATCACTTCGGCCAGTTGCGCCGCAAGCAACGGCCCGATCGTCTCGACCCGCAACACGCCGCTGCCGGTGGCCAGCGTGTGGTCGGTCAGATGCACAACCACCTCAGTCTGCCCCGGACGCACCTGTCCCGGACGTACCTGTCCCGCCCGCGCCGGTCCTGGACGCACCGGGCCCAGACATACCTGTCCCTTGGTCCCGCCGTCCGGTCGGGCTGGCGCATTGGGGCGCGTCAACTCACCTGGATCACCTGGACCGCCTGGACCGCCTGGACCGCCTGGACCGCCTGGGTCGTGCGGACTGTTGGGGGTGGCGGGGTGGGTGGGGTAGCTCGGGTTGGCGTAGGCGTCCTGCTTGATCTGTGCGAGCCGGGCGCGAAGTGCCCGCAGCGCGGCAGCATCCATCGCCGAACCCTCCCCGGGTTCGTTGCACGGGTCTGCAGCCGCGTCCGCGGCCTGGGCGGGTGTTCGCCGGTCGAACGGATCGGTCGGCGGGTCGGGGTCGTAGGGCGCGGAGGCTTCGAGCCACGGATCGTCCGGCGGACCCGAGGGCTCGACCAGATCGAGTCTGTCCGGCGGTTCGAGCGATGGGCTCGGCGCACTGGCCGGCGCGGCGGAAGCCGGCCGAGCGTCGGACTCCTGCAGTTCGAGCGAATCCTGTGGATCGGACGAGTCGTTTGGTTCGAGCCAATCCGCTGGTTCGGACGTGTCGTTTGGTTCGAGCGAGTCCGGTGGCTCGGGCGAGTTCTGTGGTTCGAGAGGGTCTGGTCGGCGTCGGGGGCCGGGAAGCGGCCGGTCGAGGACGCTTGCCTGCGGCCCATTCCCCGCGTTCTCACCAACTGGCACTACCGCGTCGTTCCGCGCCACCACGTCTTCCCGCACCACGTCGTTGTTGTCCTGCACCACTGCCTCGCTCGGCACCGGGTTGTCCTGCACCACCGCGTCGTCCCGCATCGCCGGGTTGTCCTGCACCACCGCGTCGTCCTGCACCACCGGGTTGTCCTGCACCACTGCCTCGTTCGGCACCGCATTGTCCTGCACCGCCGCGTTGTCCGGCGTCGCTGGGTTGTCGGGGGTTGTGGTGTTGCGGGGTTTGTGGTGGGTGGCGGGGTCGGGGTTGGTGGGGCTGGTTGCTGTGTCGCCTCGCAGTGCTGTTTCGATGTGGGTGCGGGCTTGGGCGAGGAGTTCTTGGGTGTAGCGGGGGTCGGCGTTGATCTCGAGGGCGTCGGCGCGGCGGTGCTGGACCGGGCGGGTGTCGCCGAGGGCTTTGAGGGCTTCGGCGATGTCGGTGATGGTCGCGTTCCAGCGGTTGACTGCGGCGGCGGCGGCTTTGATGTAGATGGTTTTGTTGCCGTGGGCGTCGCCGCGGCTGATGTAGACGCCGCGTTCGTCGGCGGCTTCGGTGGTTTCGTCGGCGGCGTGGGCGGGGTCGGCGTGTTTGCGGGCGGCGCGGGCGATTTTTTCGAGCCGGTGGGGGGAGATGGTGTCGATCACGGCGGCGATCTTGCGGTCGACGTAGGCGGCGGCGAGGCGGTCGAGTTTGGTGCAGGCGCGGACGATCTGGCGGGCCTTCCAGGGGGTGGCTTGGCCGGCCTGGATCGCGGTCCATGTGCGGGGGAAGCGGTGGCGGAGGGCGAGGGCGTCGGCGAGCAGGTCGTGGCCGACCCCGGCCGAGACGCCGATGACGAGGGCGAGTTCGGCGATCGCGAACTCGGCGATTTCGGGGCAGCCGTCGCCGCCGAGGATGACGGCGCGTTCGCGGCCGTCGGTGGCGCGGCGGGTGGGGCGGGGCTCGCAGGCCGAGGGGTGGTGGCGGTCGGCGTAGATCTGGGCGCATTCCAGTTGTCGCGCGTCGGCCTGGTTGGCGGTGGCGCGGCATTCCGCGGCGTTTTCCAGCAGGTCGCGGGTGGGGAGCGACTCCAGATCTTCCTCGAACATGTGTTTGATTCTACGGCAGTTGAGTGGGGGATCCAAGCCTCAGGATGCATGGATTCCCTTATCCACAAGGGGAAACGTCACACGCCAGCCATGCCGGAAACGGGTATGCCGTTCGAGATCGATCAGGACCTCCCCGTGACCGGCTGACGGCGGTGCCTGAAAGGCGGGCAGCCCTGGCCGGGGTAGGTGGGTCGGGATCCGAACCTAGATGTCCGCAGCCAGTTCGAACCCGCTGAACAGTCGTCCTCCGTACGCGGCAAGGATGTGGTCGACGGCAACCACCAGACGGTCGTCCGACGTCCGCACACCGTCCAGCAGCTTCACGGCGTGGTCGGTGCCGTGAGCAACGTCGTACGCCGTGACCTCGCGCAGCAGCCCCTTGCCGGTGCCGGACCAGTGGCCAGCGCCCGTCAGCAGCAGTCGCGCCGCCTCCTGCCACAACACCGACGCGATCGCCAGGCGCACGTCACCTTCTGCGGCTGACAGGTCTTCCAGCAGGTCCGTGACAATGTAGCGCAGCAGATCGAGTTCGTCCGGAGACAGAGGCTTCGGTCCGGCAGCCACCTCAGCCAGGCACTGCTCCTGCAGCTGCGCACCGGACCCGTCGGTGTCCACCAGTACGACGGACTCGCCGACGAGCCGCATCATGGTCGGCTGGCGGCGCAGCTGGTCCCTGTCGGCGAAGTAGCGCAGTGACTTCTCGGTGTGCACGAACAGCTCGACCGGCCAGCCGCCGTACTCGAGCGACTTCCTCCGTGGCGCCGGCGGTCCGTCCAGCAGCACCGTGATGTCCAGGTCGGACGTCGGACTCGCGTCACCGCGCACCACACTCCCGCCGAGCCAGGCGGCCCGGGCCTCCGGATACAGCTCCAGAACGAGTCGACGCGCCAAGTCCAACAGGGCTAGATCCATCAGGACAGTGTCAGCCACCGCAGCAGTTCGCGGTACGCATTTGTCGGCGGGATGTGGCCGCCCACGTAGTACTTGCGTTCGGCGTGCGGGATCGCGGCTGCCAGGTGGTCGGCGTACTTGCCGGCGCGCTCGTCAGCCGATCCGTGCCAGAGGCTGACAGGCACCCGGATGTCACCGAGTTCGAAGCCCCAGGGCCGAGCGAACGCGAGATGGTCGTCGATCCACCCGTCGTGGCTGGTGACGAAGGTCGCGGTCAGACGTGCGACTGCCTCAGGGTCCTCACGGGCTGGCGGACCGGGCGGCGAGCCGGGATCCGGTGGGAACTCCGGTCCGCCCTCCTCGACGGCGGTCATGATGCTGCGCGCTGTCTCCTCGAGCCCCGGTCGCAGGTCGCCGTGCACTGCCAGCCAGGAGGTGCGGTTCCGTCGTGGGTCCATCTGTTCCTCCGCCTCGGTCGGTTCGGGACCGTCGACGATCGGCGGCGCGTTGCTCCCAGTCACCGCGCAGCGGGTCACCCGATCCGGCAGCAGTGCCGCGCAGGCCAACGCGTGCGGACCGCCTCCGGAGCCGCCAGTGACCGCGAACCGTTCCCACCCGAGCGAGTCGGCAAGCGCGGCAGCATCAAAAGCCACCGAAGCCACGGTCCGGTCCGGTTGCCGCGTAGAACCGCCGTACCCGGGCCGGTCCGGCATCACCATCCGCACCCCGGACGACTCGATGGTCGCCAGCACCTCGGGACGTTTCCACCGCGTGCTCGGCGTACCTCCGAACGACATCACGGGTACGCCGTCATCCGCGCCGTACACGGCGTACAGGAGCACCCGGTCACTGATCCGCACCATGCCGTCCACCAGCGGAGCGTAACCGCCCGACAGCACCTACCCGAATCCACAGTTAACAACCTGACATTCTCGGGATTCGAGATGTGTTCGCCGTGGTGGGAGGATGCGGCCTAGGTTTTGTCGGCTGCAGCTTCGAACCTGTCGGGAGTGCTTGTGAGTTCCTCGGTCGCCGGGACCGTATCGCCCACCCGGCAGGCGATGCGCCGGTTGCGGCGTGACCGCAGTGCGCAGGTCGGTCTGGTCGTGGTCGGCCTGCTGATCGTGATCGCCGCCGCGGCGCCGTTGCTGGTGCGGCTGGCCGGCCAGGACGCGACGACGTACCACATCGACCTGCTCGATCCGGCGCGCGGCAATGCTCCCCGCGGCGCGGTCGGTGGCGCGAGCGGCAGCCATTGGTTCGGAGTGGAGCCGCTGACCGGCCGGGACCTGTTCTCGATCGTCGTTCTCGGTCTGCGTACGTCGCTGTTCATTGCGGTCGTCGTCACGCTGATCACGACCGTCGTCGGCACCCTCGCCGGAATCAGCGCGGCGTACTTCGGCGGCTGGTACGACGCAGTACTGTCGCGGCTGCTCGACTTCCTGTTCGGCTTCCCGCAGCTCGTCTTCATGATTGCCCTCGGCATCGTTGTGCCGGCGAAGTTCCCGCGCTGGCTGCTGCTGATCCTGGTGCTGAGCTTCTTCGGCTGGGCCGGCCTGGCCCGCCTGATCCGGAACCAGGCCCGTTCGCTGGTCGCCCGCGAGTTCGTCGAGGCGGCCCGCAGCGTCGGGTCGAGCGGCTGGATGGTGATCACCCGCGAGCTGCTGCCGAACCTGCTCGGTCCGGTGCTGGTGATCGCCACGCTCGCGATCCCCGGCTACATCGGCGCCGAGGCCGGCCTGTCCTTTCTCGGCGTCGGCGTCCCGCCGCCGACACCCAGTCTCGGCCGGTCGATCTCGGACTCGATCGCCTGGGTCTACACCGGCGCGGACCCGTGGTTCCTGCTGTTCCCGGGCGCGATGCTGTTCCTCGCGGTCCTCGGCTTCACGTTGCTCGGCGACGGCGTACGGGACGCGTTCGACGTCCGGCTGCGGAGGACGAACTGATGCCCGACCTCGTCTGGTTCCTGATCCGGCGTCTGTCCGCCGCGCTGCTCGTGATGCTCGCGCTGAGCCTCGCTGTCTACCTGATCTTCTACGCGATCCCCGCCGACCCGGCCCACCTGGCGTGCGGCAAGCCGTGTACGCCGGACCGCCTCGAGCAGGCGCGGCACTTCATGCAGTTCGACCAGAGCACCCTGCAGCAGTACCTGAACTTCCTGAAGGGCATCGTCGCCGGCCGCACATTCGGTGACGGTACGGCGGCTGTGCACTGCAACGCTCCGTGCTTCGGGTACTCGTTCCCGCTGGCTCGCCCGGTCACCACTCTGATCACGGACCGGCTGCCGATCACCGCGTCGATCGCGCTCGGCGCCGCGGTCCTCTGGCTGCTGATCGGCGTCTCGCTCGGGGTGATCGCCGCGCTGAACCGGGGCCGCATCCTCGACCGGTTGTCCGTCGGCGTCGCGCTGATCGGCGTCTCGACGCCGTCGTTCCTGCTCGGGCTGCTCGCGATCCTGGTGTTCGGGTTCTGGCTGAACATGGTCCCGGTCAACGGCTACATCCCGTTCACCGAGAGCCCGGTCGACTGGGCCTGGCACCTGATCACGCCCTGGATCGTGCTGGCGATCCTGCAAGCGGCGTCGTACATCCGGCTGACCAGGTCGCAGATGCTCGAGGAGCTCAACCTCGACTACATCACCACAGCCCGGGCGAAGGGCGCCGGTGAGGGGCGGGTGGTCCTGATCCACGGGCTGCGCGGCGTGCTGGTCCCGGTCGTCACGCTGTTCGGACTCGACCTCGGCGGTCTGCTCGGCGGGGCGATCCTGACCGAGAAGGTGTTCAGCATGCAGGGCCTCGGCGACCTGCTGATCAGCGCGGTCGGCCAGCTCGACGTGGCCGTGGTCGTCGGCGTGACGCTGTTCTCGGCGTTCCTGATCATCCTCGCGAACCTGGTGGTGGACATAGTGCACGGAGCGCTCGACCCGAGGGTGAGTCATGGCTGATCCAGTGCTGGAGGTCCATGACCTGAAGGTCACGTTCCGGACCGAGAACGGTTCGGTGCCGGCCGTCGACGGCATCGACTTCGCGGTCGCGCCCGGGCAGACGCTCGCGATCGTCGGCGAGTCCGGTTCCGGGAAGAGTGTCAGCTCGTCCGCGGTGATGGGCCTGCTGCCGTCGAACGCCGACGTCAGCGGCGAGGTGCTGCTCGACGGCCGCGAGCTGAACGGCCTGCCGAACGACGAGCTCCGCAAGATCCGCGGCAACGACATCGCGATGGTCTTCCAGGACGCCCTGTCCGCGCTGAACCCGTACTACTCGGTCGGCTGGCAGGTCGCCGAGGCGTACCGGCTGCATCACGACGTCTCGAAGAAGGTCGCGAGGCAGCGTGCGGTCGAGATGCTCGACAAGGTCGGCATCCCGGACGCGGCCCGCCGCGCGGAGAGCTACCCGCACGAGTTCTCCGGAGGAATGCGGCAGCGGGTCGTGATTGCTATGGCTCTGGTGAACGACCCGAGAGTGCTGATCGCGGACGAGCCGACGACCGCACTCGACGTCACCGTGCAGGCCCAGATCATGCGCCTGCTGGACGACGTCCAGGACGAGTTCGGTACGGCGCTGATCCTGATCTCGCACGACCTCGGAGTGGTCGCGGAGGTCGCGGACGACGTCCTGGTGATGTACGCCGGACGCGCGGCCGAGCGTGGCACCGTACGCGACCTGTTCTTCCGGGCGGCGCATCCGTACAGCCTCGGGTTGCTGGGGGCGATGCCGCGGGTCGACGTACCGCCGAAGCTGCGGCTGACCACGATCCCGGGCAGCCCGCCGTCGCCGGGGTCGATCACGACCGGATGCCCGTTCCAGCCGCGGTGTGCCTACACGCATCTGGTGGGGGAGCGGTGCATCACCGAGCGACCTGAGCTCACGCCGCGTCCTGGCGAGGGCGATCACGAAGCGGCTTGCCACCTGGGACGGAGGCCGGCGGATGTCTGAGGAGCTGCTGAACCTCAAGGACGTCAAGAAGTACTTCGGGTTGCGCGGCGTACCGTGGCAGAAGGCGCAGGCCGTGCGCGCGGTCGACGGCGTCAATCTCGTCGTACGCAAGGGTGAAACCCTCGGTCTCGTGGGTGAATCGGGCTCCGGCAAGTCCACGCTGGCCCGGGTCGCGACCCGGCTGCTCGACCCGACACAGGGCCGGGTCGAGATCGGCGGCAAGGACGTCACCACGCTGAAGGGCCGTCGGCTGCGCCCGATCCGCCGCCGGATCCAGATGGTCTTCCAGGACCCGCAGGCCTCGCTGAACCCGCGGCAGTCGGTGGCGACGATCTTGAGTACGCCGTTCCGCGCGCAAGGACTCCGCCCGACCCGGGCCCAGCTGGTCGAACTGCTCGAACAGGTCGGACTGGCCGAGGAGCACCTGGTGCGGTACCCGCACGAGTTCTCCGGCGGTCAACGCCAGCGGATCGGGATCGCGCGGGCGCTGTCGGTCAAACCCGATCTGCTGGTCTGCGACGAGCCGGTGTCCGCGCTGGACGTGTCGGTGCAGGCCCAGGTACTGAACCTGCTCGCCGACCTGCGCGACGAGCTCGGTCTGTCGTACGTGCTGGTCGCCCACGACCTCGCCGTCGTCCGTCAGGTCGCCGACCGGATCGCCGTGATGTACCTCGGCACGATCGTCGAAGAAGGCCCGGCGGCGCAGGTGTACGAGTCGCCGGCACACCCGTACACGAAGGCGTTGCTGTCCGCCGTACCCGTGCCCGAGCCGGGTGTCTCGCGTGATCGCATCGTGCTGACGGGCGACGTACCGACTCCCATCAACCCGCCGTCCGGATGCCCGTTCCGGACCCGCTGTTACAAGGCCGAGGACGTCTGCGCAACGAAACGACCAGTGCTCGAACCCGTCCACGGGAAATCCGAACACCGGGCCGCCTGCTACTTCCCTGAGCCCCCCACCTCTGAGAGGACACAATGAAACGCATATCCCGAGCGGTCGCGCTAGCGGCCGTGCTGGCACTCGCGGCGGCCGCCTGCAACGCCAACGACAAGTCCGGCACGACCGGTGGCAGTACTGCGGCCGCAGAGCAGGGCGGAACCCTCCACTTCCTTAGCACGGCCAAGGAAGTCAGCTACGACCCGGCCAAGAGCCAGAACCTGGGCATCAGCGGCATCCACCTGGTGCTGCGCGGCCTGACGTCGTGGAAGACCGACCCGAGCAAGCCGACCGAGCTGGTCCCGGACCTGGCCACCGACACCGGCCAGGTCACCGACGGAGGCAAGACCTGGACCTACAAACTGAAGTCCGGTCTCAAGTACTCCGACGGTTCGCCGATCGTTGCCGCTGACATCAAGTACGGCGTCGAGCGGTCGTTCGCGCCGGAGCTGTCCGGCGGTCTGGGCTACCACAAGACGCTGCTGGCCGGCGCCGAGAAGTACACCGGCCCGTACAAGGGCGGCGAGCTGGCCTCGATCGAGACGCCGGACGACACCACGATCGTCTTCAAGCTGAACAAGCCGTACGGCGACTGGCCGTGGATCGTCAGCATGCCGGCGTTCTCGCCGGTGCCGAAGAAGGCCGACACCGACCCGGCGCACTACGGCGAGAAGCCGATGGCCAGCGGCCCGTACCAGGTGGAGTCGTACACCCCGGGCTCGAAGCTGGTCCTGACGCGGAACCCGAACTGGGACAAGTCGACCGACCCGGCCCGGACCGGTCTGCCGGACTCGATCGTGACCGACATGGGCCTGGAGCCCAATGTGGTCAACCAGCGGCTGATCGCCGATGCCGGCGACGACAAGTTCGCCGCCACCACCGGTGTCTCGGTGCCGGCCGCGCTGATCCCGACCGTCAACGGCAACCCGGCCGTCAAAGCTCGGGTGGCGACGTCGCCGTCCGGCGCGCTCGAGTACCTGGCGATGAACACCAAGCGCCCGGCGCTGGCCAATCCCGCGGTCCGCAAGGCGATCGAGTACGCCGTCGACAAGCAGGCAGTCCAGGTCGCCGAGGGCGGTCCGGACTACGGCGGGGAGATCGCTTCGACGCTGATCACGCCAGGCATCGACGGGTACAACAAGTACGACCTGTACGAGGCGCCGCCGGCCGGTGACCCGGCGAAGGCCAAGCAGATGCTGACCGCGGCGGGCGTCAGCAACCTGAACCTGGTGCTGGCCGCCGACAACACGACCGGTCTCGGCGTGGCGCAGGCGATCCAGCAGGGTCTGAAGCGGGCCGGGATCACCGTCACCATCAAGCCGCTGGACAGTGAGCCGCTGTCCGACTTGATCACCGGCAACAAGCCGGACTTCGACCTGACCGTCTCAAGCTGGCTGCCGGACTTCCCGAGCGCGATCGGCAACATCCAGCCGCTCTTTGGCACGTCGGAGATCGGCAACGGCGGGTACAACATCTCCCGCTACTCCAACCCGGCAGTGGACACCGCGATCAACGCTGCGACGTCCGAGCCGGACCGGACGAAGGCGGCCGGGCTATGGGCCGCGCTGGACAAGCAGATCATGGCCGACGCGCCGATCGTGCCGCTGATCTACGCACGCAACGCGTTCCTGCACGGGTCGAAGGTCCAGAACTTCTACCTGTCCTCCTACCCGCCGTACGCGAACACGCTGATTGTCGGCCTCAGCAAGTAGCTCAGGTCCGTCCTTCGGACTCCTGAGCGTCGAAGAGGGTCGGCTGGGTCTCGGCATCGAGTCCCCAGTCGGCCCTCATCACGGTGTAGCCGGCCTTCTGAGCGGCGGCGATCACCTTGACGTCGTCGTCCACAAGCACCGCGACCGGGCGCTGCTCGGCGAGGCGTTTGAGCCGGCCGAGTTTCATCAGCATCGACGGGCGGCGGTCGGTGTTGCCGCGCATGTAGACCTTGCCGGCCGGGAAGCCGTTGTCCTTCAGCCACTGCTCGGTGATCCGCCGGGTGCGCTCCGGGCGGCCGGTCAGGTAGACGATCTCGTGGTCCGCGGCCAGGGTCGTCGCGACCGCGAGGCCCTCTTCGAGGACGGCGTCGTCCTTGGCGTGCTCGAAGAACGAGTCCCAGTCCTTCGGCTTCCGCTCGATGAACTGGATCCGCTTACTGGTGTCGGACAAGGTCGCGTCGATGTCCAGTACGGCGTACGGTCGCTCGTCACTCATGCGCCCCAGCTTCCCAGGTCGCGCGGTCGACGGCGTACAGGACCTCGCCGAACTCGGTTCCGGGCAGCGGATCGTCGAAGTGTTCGTGGAACACCTTCTCGAACCGCAGCCCAGACCGCCGCATGACGGCCCGCGAGCGGTGGTTGACCGCCATCGTGTCCGCCTCCACCCGCTCCATCCCGAGCTCGGTGAACGCGTGTGCGATCAGCGCCCGGGTGCCCTCGGTCGCATACCCCTTGCCCCAGGCGGACCGCTTCAGCCGGTACCCGACGCCCACGGTCCGCGGGTCCGCCGTCGGCTGCATCCCGAACCACCCGACGAAACCATCAGCATCCTCGGCCTTGAACGTCCCGAGCTGCGGATGCTCGGCGTACACCTTCAGAATCTCCGGCAGTACGACGCTCTCGACCTCGTCCCGCGGCGTCGCCTGCCCGGTCAGGAACCGCATTACCTCGGGATCCGAGTCCAACTCGAGCAGCAACTCGGCGTCGCCCGCCCCGAACCGCCCCAACCGCAAGTGCTCCGTCGTGAGATACACATCCACGCCCGGATAGTAGGCGAGGACTGTCCGGAGTGTGGGCGGTGTGGGGGTTTGGGGGTGTTGGGTTGGGCGGTTGTCGGCGGTGCGGGTTAGCGTTCTCTTCGCTATGGACGAGTCGATCACGTTTCTGCACAGCTCGGACTGGCAGCTGGGCATGATGCGCCGGTTCCTCGGGCCGGACGGTCAGGCCCGGTGGGGTCAGGCGCGGCTGGATGCTGTCGCGCGGATCGGCGAGGTCGCGGAGCGGACCGGTGCAGCGTTCGTAGTCGTCACCGGAGACGTGTTCGAGCACAATCAGGTCGAGCGGCAGACGATCCTGCGGGCGTGCGAGGCGCTGAAGCGGATCCCGGTCCCGGTCGTGCTGCTCCCGGGCAACCACGACGCGCTGGAGCCCGGGTCGTTGTGGACGTCGAGCCAGTGGCTGGCGCACGCACCGGACCACGTGACGGTGCTGACCGAAACGACGCCTTTCCAGATCGTGCCGGGTGTCGAGCTCGTCGGCGCACCGTGGCGGTCGCGGCGCCCGCTCTCGGACCCGGCCGCGCCCGGGTACGCCGACCTCACCGCAGACCCGAAGACGACGCGGATCCTGCTCGCCCACGGCCAGTTGACCAGTCTGTCCGGCGGCATGTCCGACGTACCGACGATCGATCAACAAGCTTTGGAGGCCGCCGTCGCGGACGGCCGGCTGCAGTACGTCGGTCTCGGCGACCGGCACTCGACGACGCGGGTCACCGACCGGATCTGGTTCTCCGGGACGCAGGAGGTCACGTCGCCCGAGGAGGACGCGCCGGGCAACGTCCTGAAGGTGACGATCGGTGCCGGCATCGAGGTAGAGCCCATCAGGGTCGGCGCGTGGCACATGGTGGATCATCGCGTCGACCTGTTCGACGAGGAGTCGATCACCGCACTCGAGGACTGGTTCGCCGAGCTGCCGGACAAGGAGCGCACGTACGTGCGGCTGGCCGGTGACGGTTCGTTGTCGCTGCCCTTGCTGGCCCGGTTGGACACGATCATCGACTCCCAGGGCGAGGTCTTCGCGAGCGTCGAGCGTTGGGCGAAGTTCTGGACCGTGCGGCCGGCGCCGGATGCGGCGGACCTGGAGTCGCTGCAGCTGAGCGGTCCGGCACGGGCGGCGATGGAGGAGTTGCGGCAGGCCTTGGCCGGCGGCGACGAGGGCGCGGGTGCGGCGTTGTCGCTGATGCACCGATTGGCGCGGGACGCGGGATGAGATTACACAGCTTGGCGCTACGGGACTTCCGTGGCGTCAAGGACCGCATTGTCCGGTTCCGCGCGCTCGGCACCACCGTGGTGGTCGGCGACAACGAGGTCGGGAAGTCCAGCCTGGTCGAGGCGTTCGGGCTGATCTTCGACCTGCCCGACGACTCGAAGTCGACGCGGATCCGCGACATCCAGCCGGTCGGCCAGGACGTCGGCCCGGAGGTCACCGCGGAGCTGAGCCTCGGCGGTCGCGACCTGACCTACACCAAGCGCTGGCTGAAGAACCGTTCCACCGAGCTGACCATCGTCGAGCCGGACGGCCGGCGGCAGTCCTGGACCGGGCGCGAGGCGCACAACGAGGCCGAGCGGCTGTTCCACGAGAACGTCGACCCGGTGCTGTGGCAGACCTTGATGGTCAGCCAGGGACAGTCGTTGGTGCTGCCAACGCCGGCCGACGCGGAGCCGCTGATCACCGCGGTGACCGCGGAATCGGGCACCCCGGTCGACGGTGCGTCGATGCCGCTGGTGACGGCCGTCGAGCATGAGTTCCTGCGGTACTGGACGCCGCGCGGCAAGCCGACCGGCGACTTCGCGCGCTCCGCGAAGTCCGTCGATGCCGCCGAGCTGGCGTTCAAGCAGGCGTTGCAGGCGATGGAGGAGGTCCAGTCCGACATCCGTCGCGCCGAGCGGCTGAACCTCGACCTGAACGACGTGTCGACCCGCCTGACCGATCACCTCACCGGCGTCGAGGCGTTGCGCGAACGCAAGCAGGCGACGGACGAGATCTTGCTCCGCCGGGACTCGGTGAAGTCCCGTGCGGAAACCGCGAGAGCCCGGTTGGAGAACCACACTCGTACCCGGCTCGACCGGGAACGCCTCCTCGACGAGGTCGAGCGGTTCACCAAGTTCGAGTCCGAGCTCGCCGCGCGACGCGCCGACGCGGAGCTGGTCGCCAAGACCGCGGCCGAGACCGTCCAGGCGGCCGAGGCCGCGCTCGCGGAGGTCGTGGAGCTCAAGGACCTACGGCGTACCGACGTCCAGACAGCGGAACGCCGCGTCTCGGACCTGATGGACCGCGCCGAGCTGGACCGGCTGGTCGGTCAGCAGACCGAGCTCGTCGACGTCCGGGCGCGGATCGCCGCGGCCGGGACGATCCTCGACCGGATCAAGGTCGACGACGCGTTGGTGGCCGCGTTGGAGGATGCTCGCGCGGCGCTGGTCGAGGCCCGCGCGGCGCTCGCGGCCGGCGTACCCCAGGTGTCCGTACGGCGACTTGGCGCGGAGACCGTGGAACTGTCCGGGACCGGGCTGGAAGGCAACGTACCGTCGGAGCTCGGCTTCGACGAGTCGACCGAGGTGCTCGTCTCCGGTGAGCTCGTGGTCGGCGTGCCGGGGCAGGTCGAGGTGACCGTTCGGGCCGGTGGTGAGGCGGCGACGCTCCGCTCGCGCGTGGACGACGCCGTACGGCGGGAGAAGGACCTGCTGAAGAAGGCCGGCGTCAAGGATGTCGCTGCGGCTCGGGAGCTGTTGCGGAAGGCTGACACCGCGAGTGCCGAGCTGAACGAGGCACGGCGGACCGAGAAGTCGCTGACGGCCGGCGGCGATCCGGGAGAGCGGATCGCCGTACTGACCGCGCGTCTCAGGGTCGGTGAGCTGGCCGAGGACAGCAGCAAGCAGCCTGCGGTCGAGGATGTTCCGGGGCAGATGTCGCTGTTCGCGGAGTTCACCGAGGTCGAGTCGTCGCACGACACGTTGTTCGACGACTTCGACGAGCCGGGACCGAAGCCCGGGGATCTCTCGGGTGCGCAGCGGGTGCTCGAAGAGGCTCGGAGCGAGCTGGCCGATGTAGAGCGGTTGCTGACGGACGCGGAGTTCGCGGCGGCGCAGGCGCGCAAGGCGGCGGACGAGGACCGGTCCGAGGCGCAGAACGCGCGGGCCCGGTCGGAGTTGGCTGGAGAGCGGCTGGCTGCGGCAGCCGAGGCGCTGGAGTCCGCGCGGTCCGTGCTCGACGACGAGGCCGTGGCGGTGGCCGAGTCCGAGGCGACGGCTGAGGTCGAGGCGGTGCTCGAGGAGCTAACCGCTGTGCAGGCACAAGTGGACGATGCGGGCGCGGATCAGGTCGCAGGCGAACTTATGCATGCGCTGGCGGTCGCCACACGGCTCCAGGGCGAGCGGGACAACTTGCGCGATGCATTGCGTACGACGGAAGGCCGCCTGGAGCAGTCCGGGCGGGACGGACTGGCGACGCGGCGGGATGTGGCGGAGCTGGAGTTGGCCGCCGTACGCACGGAGCACGACAGCCTCCTGCGCCGGGCCGAGGCGGCGCGCCGCGTCCACGAGACGCTGAGCCGGCATCGGGCCGAGGCACAGACGAAGTACTCGGAGCCGTTGCAGAGCCGGATCGAAGCGCTCGGCCGGAGTGTGTACGGGCCGTCGTTCCGGGTCTGGCTCGACGACGACCTCGCGGTCGCGGAGCGCGAACTGGACGGCGTCCGGTTGCCGGTCGAGGCGTTGTCGACGGGTGCTCAGGAGCAGCTGGCGATCATCACGCGGCTGGCGATCAGCCACCTCGTCAGCACCGGTGAGGGCAGCGTGCCGGTGATCTTCGACGACGCCCTCGGCTGGTCCGACAAGGCCCGCCTCCGCGACATGGGCGCCCTCCTCGGCCGCGCCGGCGACCACGGCCAGGTCATCATCCTGACCTGCATGCCGGACCGCTACGAGTACGTCCCGAAGGCCACCTTCATCAAGCTGGACGGATGATCCGCTCCGGGGCGGAGTAGACGACGCAGCGGTCGCCACGGGCGAAGCCGGCCAGGGTGATGTTGAAGCGGCGGGCGAGGTCGACGGCGAGGCTCGAAGGGGCGCCGACGGCGACGATCATGCCGAGGCCGGCGGCGACCGCTTTCTGGATGATCTCGTAGCCGGCGCGGCCGCTGACGGCGAGGACCAGGCCTTTGCGACTGTGCTGGTTGAGGACGGTCCAGCCGACGACCTTGTCGACCGCGTTGTGCCGGCCGATGTCCTCCTTCACCACGACCTTGCGGCCGTCGGCGGTGAACAGGCCCGCGGCGTGCAGACCGCCGGTACGGCTGAACATCGGCTGCGCCTCGCGGAGCAGATCGGGAAGCCGACGTACGACGTCGACCGTGGCCTCGACCGGATCCACCGGGTCGTACTCGCGTTCGGCGAGTTCCTCGAGGCTCTGCTGGCCGCAGACACCACAGGCCGCCGACGTCACGCCGTACCGCAGGGGTGGTTCGCGGTCCGGGGGACCGTCGAACGTGACCGTGACCGTATTGAACTGCTGCTCGGGGGTCAGCGTGACATCGGTGCAGTAGGCAACCGTCCGGATCGCGTCCGGGCGCACCGCGAAGCCCTCGCCGAGGCAGAACCCGGCGGCCAGCTCGAAGTCGGAACCGGGGGTGCGCATCGTCACGACCAGTGGCTCGGGTGGACGGCCCGGCCATTCGAGCCGCAGCTCCAGCGGCTCCTCCGTGCTGACAACGTCCTCGCGCCGCGACGTCCGGTCGCCGTCGAGCACCTCGACCTTGAATCTGCTGGTGGGAGCCTTGGTCATACCTCTACGGTAGCCACTTCCGCCGTACGGCGAGCCAGTCGAGGTGCGTCCACGCCTGGAGCCGCTGGTGCTCGCGCAGCGCCGGCGTACAGCCGGGTGGAGGTGGGGCCTCGTAGTTGTTCATCATGTACGCCGCGATCACGGCCACGAGACAGTCGAGGTGATCCTTCGGTACGTCGGCAGTGAGCGGGCTGCGCGCGATGGCAGCGAACGTGTCGATGCCCTGGTACTGGGCGACCGGCAGCAGTCCGACCCAGTCCACCCAGCGCGGGCCGAGGGTCAGCCAGTTCCAGTCGACCATCCAGCAGGTGCGGGCGTTGTCGATCAGGATGTTGTCCGGGCGCAGGTCGGAGTGCGCGGCGGAGTCGCCGGTGAGGGCTTCGGGCGCCAACGTGACCAGCTCCGCTAGCTCCGGCAACACCCGCGGCAGCCACTCCTGCAAGCCGGTCGGCACGGCTCGCGCCGGCACCCCGACGTCGGCCCCAACCAGATCCACGAACCTGCTCAACCCATCCAACGGACTCGGCCGCATCACCTCGGCCAACTCCTCACACGCAGCAGTAACCACCCGAAAGTCGTCCACCGACCAAGGAGCCCCCGGCATCCGCCCCTCAACCCACTCGGACACAACAGCAAACCACCCGTCGACCTGGGCGGTGGTGATGATGGCTGGCGCTCGGACTGCCTTCGGAAGCTGTGGGACCACCTCGGCTTCCCGCTGGTAGGCCTCGTAGGCGTGCTGGCCCTCCCCAGCCGCCTTGACGAACACTCGACGGCCGTCGGCCAGTTGCGCCCGGGCCGCGAAGCCTCCGGTGAAGCCGGAGCTGACCGGCGACGCGACAGACGTGAGTTGAGTGCCGAGGGCAACGGCGAGGGCAACGTGTAGTGCGGGTGGGAGCGACTCCCAGCCGGGTCGCGACGAGGTGGCGAAGTAGTCGACGTCGGGCGCGCGGCTCATGTCCACGAACGATAGAGCCGCCAAGGCCGTGAGCGCTCGTGGTTTAGCGTTCGGAGCATGGTGCTGCAGGTGCTCGATCTGGTCGGGATCTTCGTGTTCGGGATCACCGGCGCGCTGGTCGGCGTACGGAAGAAGCTGGACGTGTTCGGGATCCAGGTCCTGGCCCTCGTCACCGGCCTCGGCGGCGGCTTCATCCGGGACGTGCTGATCGGCCAGACCCCGCCGGCCGCGCTCCGCGACTGGCGCTATCTGGTGGTCCCGATCGCGGCCGGCCTGCTGACGTTCTTCCTGCATCCGGGGATCGGCCGCGTCGAGCGGCAGGTGAACATCTTCGACGCGGCCGGCCTGGCCCTCTTCTGCGTGACGGGTGCATTGAAGGCGATCCAGTTCGGGCTGTCGCCGATCTCGGCCGCACTCCTCGGCACACTCTCGGGGATCGGCGGGGGAGTACTGCGGGACGTACTCAGCGGCCGCGTCCCGGTCGTACTCCGCTCCGAGATCTACGCCACGCCGGCGCTGCTCGGTGCCGGCATCGTGGTCGTCGCATCGGCGTTGGAGTACCACGCGCTCTGGGTCCCGATCGTCGCCGCGATCGCCTGCTTCGCGATCCGCCTGCTCGCGATCCGCCGCGGCTGGAACGCGCCGTTACCCCGCAATCCGTGACGGCGGCGCCCATCCGTTGACCACGGCAACCAACTCCACGTACCGCTGCCACCGCGGATCCGCGGTACGCCGTAGCTCGATCAGCTGCCCGCGCAACTCCGGGTTCGCCCACAGTTGGTCGTCCCCGGCGAGAACCCGGTAGCCGGTTGCGAGGCGCCGTACCGAGGCGCGGAAGTCTTCTGACGACACCAGCGCGGAGAGCTCCAGCCAGGCCTCGACCTGTTGGGGCTCGGCGTCGGCAGGGAGTACGGGCGTCAGGTTCTGGCGAGCTGCGGCGAGTACGGGGTCGTCGCCGAGTGCGTCGGTCAGGAAGTCGGCGATCAGCGTCCGGCGCGCTTGCTCGAACTGTGCAGTCATGTCGGTGAGCTCCTCGGGGGTCGAATGACGACGAGCGACCACCGATACGACGGCGTGCTGCGCCTGCAGCGTCCGGATCTGTACGGCGAGAGCGTCGGCGTGCGCCGCGAGTACGTCGGCCAGCGTCCGCTCCTGCTCCAGCACCGCCCGCACTGTCTCCAGATCGAGGCCCAGAGCGCGCAGTGTGCGGATGAGCTCCAGCCGGGCGACTGCGGTCGCGTCGTACCGCCGGTGGCCGGCCGACGTACGACGTGACCTGAGCAGCCCGACGTCGGAGTAGTGCCGCACGGTCTTCACCGATACCCCGGCGAGTCGCGCCACCGCACCGATCGAGTGGTCCATGCCCACCACCCTCACACCTCCCGTAACAGGAGATACAAGACTAGTTGTGGGCGAACCGCTCCTTCGGGCGGGCGAACGTGATGGAGGCCGCGGCGACGAGCGCGCAGGCGATGCCGACGCCGAACGGGACCCAGTAGGCGTCGGACGGCCCCCAGACGTCGACGGCATGACCGGCGGCCGCGTTGCCCGGGGCGACGCCGAGCAGGATGCCCGTGACGGTCCAGGTGATCGCCTCGGTCAGCCGCTCCGGCGGCACCCACTCCTCGACACAGGCGGTGACCGCGACCATCGTCGGCGCGATCGTCATACCGCAGCAGAACAGCACGGCGCCGAGCGCCCAGACGCTGTTGACCCACGGGAGCGGTGCCAGTGTGATCGCGAGGGCGATCGTGCCAAGCAGCAGCCGTCGCTCGACCGGAGCCCGCCAGTGCACTGAGCCGTACCAGAGCCCGGCCAGCAGGCTGCCGAACGCCCAGACCGCCAGTACGACGCCTGCCAGCCCCGCCTGCCCTTTCTCGGTGGTGAACGCCACTGTGATCACCTCGGCGCCACCGAGCGTCGCACCGAGGCCGAGACCGATCAGACTGAGCAGCAGGATCGAGAGCCAGGGGAGTGGTGCCTGCTCGGCACCGTCCGACTTGCCACGTCCTGGCGGGTCGGACGCGCGCAGCAGCGCCAGCCAGATGCCACCGGCCAGTCCCAGTACGCCGGCTGCGGACAGAGCGGCAAACGGACTCACCTGGGTCGCCAGCGCGGTGACGAGCACCGGACCGACGATGAAGACCACCTCGTCGCCGACTGCCTCCAGCGCGAACGCCGTCTGCAGTGCTCGTCCCCGGCCCAGCAGGTTCGTCCAGCGCGCCCGGACGAACGAACCGACCTGGGGACGGGTGCCACCGGCAATGAACGACAGCAAGTACAGGACCCACGTGGGCGCGTCAGCACGCACAGCGACGAGCAGCGCAGCCAGACCGACCGTGCAGGCCGCCGAGCCGATCAGGATCAGCCCTCGCTGGCCGAACCGGTCCACCAGTCGGCCCTGGATCGGGCCGGTGAGCGCACCGGCGATCACGGCCACGCCGGAGACCGCGCCGGCGAGACCGTACGAACCGCTCTCCTGGGCGATCAGGATGACGATGCCGAGCCCGATCATCGAGATCGGCATCCGCCCGAGAATCCCGGCAGCGAAGAACGATGCCGCTCCGCGGCGGCGCATGAGATGGAAGTAAGGCTTGAGCATGAGAGACCGGGAGCAGCTTAGGTCATGCGCGTCTGAGAAGCTTGGAATATGTCGCCTGCTGCACCCCCGTACGACGCCGTCCTCCTGCTGTCCTTCGGTGGGCCCGAGAAGCCCGAGGACGTGCTGCCCTTCCTGCAGAACGTGACCCGCGGCCGCGGGATCCCGGACGAGCGCCTGAAGGAGGTCGGCGAGCACTACTACTCGTTCGGCGGCAGGAGCCCGATCAACGACCAGAACCGGGCGCTGCTGAAGGCGCTGCGGGCGTCGTTCGACGAGATCGGGCTGGACCTGCCGATCTACTGGGGCAACCGCAACTGGGCGCCGTACCTGACCGACACGATGCGCGAGATGGCCGACGACGGGGTACGCCGGGCAGTGGTGATCGTCACGTCGGCGTACCCGTCGTACTCCGGCTGCCGGCAGTACCGGGAGAACCTCGAGGACGCCGCCCGCGAGATCCCGGACGCGCCGCGGATCGACAAGCTCCGGCACTACGCGAACCACCCCGGCTTCGTCGGATCGTTCGTCGAGTCGACCGCCGACGCGCTGAGCCGGCTGCCCGAGGGCAGTGCGATCGCGTACGTGACGCACTCGATCCCGACCGCGATGAACGCGACCAGCGGTCCCGACGGCAACGGGTACGTCGACTGGCACCTGGACGTCGCCGCGGAGATCACCGCGGAGCTGGAGCGGCGGACCGGCCAGGTACGGCGTACCGACCTGGTCTACTGCTCGCGGTCCGGGCCGCCGCAGGTGCCGTGGCTCGAGCCGGACGTGAACGACCACCTGGAGCTGCTGGCCGCCGACGGGGTCCCCGGCGTGGCAGTCGTACCGATCGGGTTCGTGAGCGACCACATGGAGGTCATCTACGACCTCGACACCGAGGCGGTCGCTACGGCCGAGAAGCTCGGGCTGCCGATGGCGCGCGCCGCGACCCCGGGTACCGACGAGAAGTTCGTCACCATGCTCCGCGACCTGGTCGTCGAGCGCGCCGCGGCCGAGCGCGGGGAACAGCCCGAACGGCCCTGCGTCGGCACACTCGGCCCGGCCTGGGACGACTGCCGCCACGACTGCTGCCCACCGCTGCGCCGACCTGTCCAAGCTAAGGAAGCCGTATGACCTCTTCTGAAGAGTTGCTCAAGCTTGCGGTCGACGTCGCGGAGGAGGCGGCGCAGCTGATCGTCGAGCGCCGCCGCGGCACGATCACCGTCGCCGACACCAAGAGCACCGTCACCGACGTCGTCACGGCCGTCGACCGCGAGTCCGAGGAGCTGATCCGGGCCCGGGTGCTGCGCGCCCGGCCGGACGACTCGTTCCTCGGCGAGGAGGGCGACGACGTGGTCGGCACCAGCGACGTGCGCTGGGTCGTCGACCCGATCGACGGCACGGTCAACTACCTCTACGACATCCCGACGTACGCCGTCTCGATCGCGGTCGAGTACGGCGGGGAGACGGTCGCCGGTGTGGTGGTGGACGCGCCCAAGGGCGAGGTGTTCACCGCGACCCTGGGTGGCGGGGCGTTCGCGGACGGCAAGCCGATCCAGGTGTCGGGCGCGACCGAGCTGAGCCAGGCGCTGGTCGGGACCGGGTTCGGGTACGACCCGGCGCGCCGCCAGGTGCAGGCCGAGGTGATCCAGCACCTGATCGCCCAGGTCCGCGACATCCGCCGGATCGGGGTCGGCGCGATCGACCTGTGCTACGTCGCCTGCGGCCGGCTGGACGCGGTGTACGAGCGCGGGCTGAACCCGTGGGACTACGGCGCGGGCGCGCTGATCGCGGCCGAGGCGGGAGCGCGGGTCGGCGGGCTGCACGGCGCTCCGGTGTCGCCGGAGATGTCGATCGCGGCCACTCCGGCGCTGTTCGAGCCGTTCCACGCGTTGCTGGCCGCGGCCGACCCTTTGCGCGCCTAGATGCCGGTGAGTGCTCGTTTCTGCGCAGTATCGCGCACTAACGAGCATTCTGGTGTTCGGTACTGACATTTGTGGCGACACGCGGGTCACAGCGTGGACCCAGTCGTGCATTGCGGCCCTTTATAGGGCACAATCCCGTCCTCGGGAACGGTGATTGCCGATCCCGGCCTGACTGTCAAGGGTTTCGGGGGACGAAAGTTCAGCGCGGTGCGCCGCTGCGGAATTTCTCGGCCGCTTCACCCGTTCAAGGGCTCAGCAGGCAACACCACGGGTACGAAGAGGGCAGGGAAACACCATGGCGACTGATTACGACGCCCCGCGCAAGACGGACGAGGAATCCTCCGAAGAGTCGATCGAAGAGCTGAAGACTCGCCGTCACGACAAGAACTCCGGCAAGGTCGACGAGGACGAGGCCGAGGCCGCGGAGAGCTTCGAGCTGCCCGGCGCGGACCTGAGTCACGAGGAGCTGGCGGTCCGGGTCCTCCCGCGCCAGGCCGACGAGTTCACGTGTTCGAGCTGCTTCCTGGTTCACCACCGCAGCCAGCTCGCCGAAACGAAGAACGGGCAGCTGATCTGCCGCGACTGCGCAGCCTGACCTGCCGCCCTACTTCGTAGCAACGCACAGCGGGACCGGTCCCACCTCGGTGGGCCGGTCCCGCTGTTGTCTCAATCGTCTTTCTTGCTGATGCTCTTCAGCAGGCTGCCGTCGGCGGCGTCCGCCTCGTAACCGGGCGGGGCGTAGCCGGTGGACTTGAGCCAGTACGCGGCCGCGCGACGCTCCGCGAACAACCGGGCAGCGGCGGCGGCACCGGCACTGACAGCGGCCCAGACGGCAACTTCGGCGTACCCGCCCTGGCCGTTCTTCGGCGGCTTCCCGCCCGATCCCAGCTTCCAGGCCGTGCTGACCGCCTTGCTCGCGGCCAGGCCAACCACGATCGTGAAGGCGGCCTGTACCAGCTTCCAGCCGATCTTCGCTCCGACCACAACACCCTCCTCGTACGACTGCTGACAGTCAGGATCTTCCCACGCTGTGCCCGCTCAGCGCCGCAGCCAGCCGGTCCGGGTGGCGCGTGGCGATCACCCAGTACGGCGCCGGGTCGGCCGGATCGGTGATCTGCACCCGCACGGCCCCGGTGATGTAGCTCCGCAGTACCAGGAACGCCTTCGGGTCGCAGTCGCGTCCGAACGCGTGCCGCGCGTCGTCGCCGGTCAGCGCCTCGACCACGCCCAGGTACGTCCGGTCGATCTCCGCGCGTCCGGCGTGCAACCGGGTGTCGTCGACCTCGACGCGCGCACCGCCGTACCGGAGGAACAGCGCCAGGAGCAGAACCGCGGCGAGCCCGCCGACCAGTGCGCCGGCCAGCGGCCCGACCGGTACGGCGACGATGACGAACAGGGTGACCACAGCGGCGGCGGCGATGATCCACCACGACACCGGCACCCGCAGAATCTCCCGATACGTACTTTGTTCCAGGCCCACGGGACCAGCCTGGCATGTGGTCCGTCCAGGCCGCTCGATAGGGTCGCTTCTCGTGACCGAGGTACTCATCCAGCGACTCGACCCCGACCTCCCGCTCCCGACGTACGCGCATCCCGGCGACGCCGGCGCGGACCTGGTGGCGGCCGCCGACCTGACCCTGAAACCGGGCGAGCGCGGCCTGGTCGGGACCGGGATCGCCATCGCCCTGCAGAACGGGTACGCCGCGTTCGTGCACCCGCGCTCCGGGCTGGCCGCGAAGCACGGCGTCTCGATCGTGAACGCCCCCGGAACCGTCGACGCCGGGTACCGCGGCGAGATCAAGGTCTGCCTGATCAACCTCGACCCGCACGCCGAGGTGACCGTGCGGCGCGGCGACCGGATCGCGCAGCTGATCATCCAGCAGGTCGAGAAGGCCCGCTTCGTCGAAGTGACCTCGTTGCCCGGTTCCGCACGCGGTGACCAGGGGCACGGGTCGACCGGCGGTTTCGGCGATGTGACACGCTGACCAGGTGCACCCGTTGACCTGCCGGATGCGCGAGACTACGGCGCTGAATCAGCGCCGGCACCACGATCAAGGAAGTAGGCAGCAGCTGTGATCTTCCGCCGTAAGGGCAAGAACGACGAGCCCGAGACGGGCGAGACCCTCGACGAGACCGGTACGGCGGACGTCCGCGCCGAGGGCCCGTTCGACTCGACCGAGGTCGACGCCGCCGACCTGGAGGCGGAGGACCGCATCGATCTGGGTGCGCTGGTCGTCACCGGCATGCCCGGCATGGAGCTGGGCCTGCAGGTCGACGAGCAGAGCGGCGTGGTGCAGGCGGTGCTGCTGATGCTCGACGACTCGGCTCTCGAGCTGCGCGCGTTCGCGGCGCCGAAGACCAGTGGCATCTGGGACGAGGTCCGCCAGGAGATCGCCGGCGAGGCCGCCCGGATGGGTGGTACGGCGACCGAGTCCGACGGACCGTTCGGCACCGAGCTGGTGCTCGTCGTGCCGGTCGAGGACCCGGAAGGACAGGTCTTCAGCCAGACCTCCCGCGTCATCGGCGTGGACGGTCCGCGCTGGCTGCTCCGCGGTACGATCCTCGGCCGTGCCGCCGTCGAGCCGGACGCCGCCGAGCCGATGGAAGCGACCCTGCGCAAGTCCGTCGTGGTCCGCGGTAACGAGCCGATGGCGGTCCGTGAGCCGCTGCCGCTGCAGATGCCGCCGGGCGCCCAGCCGAATGAGCCTGAAGAGGCCTGAGCGGACTACACTCGAAGCCATGGGTAGCAACAAGCCCGCGGGGCTGTGGAAGCGTGCCTTCCGCGGCCTGGCCGGGGACCGCGACGAGGAGGATGCGGAGGTCCTGAAGGACTTCGCGCAGGACTGTGGCGCGCGGTCCATCACCGGCTGCCACGACCGGGAGCTCGTCACGTTGTACGGCACGCTGCGCACCATCACGTTCAGCCCGCGCGGCGGCGTACCGGCCCTGGAGGGTGAGTTGTACGACGGCACCGGCACGGTCAAGCTGATCTGGCTCGGCCGCCGCAAGATCGGCGGCATCCACGCCGGGTCGGAGCTGATCGCCTCCGGGCGGATCGGCGTCGTCGACGGCGACCGGGTGATGTTCAACCCGCGCTACGAGTTGCGACCCCAGGCAGCTCATGGCTGAGCCGCACACGGAGCCGACGGTGGATGGGCCGCCCGCGAAGACCACCGACAAAGACTTCTTTCATGCCCTCGGTGGATGGGGTGCGCTGCTCGACATCGGCCTGCCGTGGATCGCGTTCCTCGTCGCATACGCCGTCACCGACCACAAGCTCCAGCAGTCGCTGCTCATCGCGGTCGGTCTCGCCGCGGTGCTCGCCGTGGTGCGTCTGGTCCGCCGGCAGCCGCTGCGGAATGTGTTCGGCGGGTTCATCGGCGTACTGATCTCGGCCTGGGTCGCCAACCGCACCGGCAACGCCAAGGACTTCTACGTCCCCGGTCTGCTGACGAACCTCGGCTACGGCGTGCTGTACCTGATCACCGTCCTGATCCGCTGGCCGCTGTTCGGTTTCCTGTACGGCGTGATCACGCAGACCGGCACCGCCTGGCGCCGCGATCCCGTGCTGCTGAAGGGGTTCTCCCGCGCGACGCTGGTGTTCGTGGGCCTGTTCGCGATCCGCCTGATCGTCCAGGTCCCGCTGTACTTCACCGGCAGCCTCAACGCCCTCGGCATCGCCAAGATCGGCCTCGGCCTGCCGTTCTACGCGCTCGCGATCTGGCTCGCGTACGCCGTACTCCGCGGCTCGATGCCCCCCGAAAAATGGGACGAAGCCCGAGACAGCATCACCCACCTCCTCCGCGGCAACAAAAAGTAGCAAACCGGACACCGCTCCACCTGACTTATTTGCCCGCCTCCGGCCGCGCACGTCGTGGACCACTCGAACCGCACCAGCCGAACCACCTGCCCCCACCGGGACGGCCACCGCTCCACGGCGACTGCCTTGCTGGCCGCCTCCGGCTGCGGGCCGCTCGAGCCGCACCATGCGGGAGCACCTGTCCCGCACCCCGGAGGACCACCGCCTCGCGACGGCCGCCTTGCCGGCCGCCTCCGGCAGCGCGCAACTGTAGAGCGCCCGGACCACAGCGGGCGGAACACCTGCCCTGCACCCCCGAGCACACCGCTTCGAGGGCGGCTGCGGCTGCGGCTGCGTTGTCGGCCGCCTTCGGCTGCGGTGCTGCTTGGACCTGCAGCGGGCGGAACAGCTGTCCCGCACCCAGCGCAATGCGGCAGGCATCGACGGCGCGACTGTCCCGCACCAGAGGCACGTGGGCTTCGCGGCGGCTGTCTGTCGGGCGCCTACGGATCGATCTGGCAGAGATCCTGGGCAAAGCGGTGCCTCCCACCCGCAGCCGAAGCCACCGAGCTGAGACCGCCAAGCTGAGGCGTCCGAGTTGGTCCGGATCGAACCGGCCGGCGACGACCCCGGGATCACGGAACCCAGTAGCCTCGCCCGTCGCACAGCCAACCGCCGCCGTTCAGCTGCGTGGTATTCCCTTGTTAGTAAGGGATTCTGGCCTCGACTCGATTTGGACGAGACCGGATCGTGATCTAGAATGGAACACATGTTCGAAGGAGATCTGGAAGAGCTTGACACCGTGGACCTGTTGGCCGCGGCGTCGGAGTTCGGCCGGGTCCAGGACCGGGCCGGGGTGCGGGTGCTGGAGGCGGCGCTGGTGTTCGCCGACCGGCACGCGGTGGTGGAGGGGTACCAGTGGCTGCCGGGCTACGAACAGATCCAGGTCTACGGCGGTGACGGCTGTCCGGGGGTGGCGGAGTTCGCGCCGATCGAGTTCGGCGCGGTGATGGGGATGTCGAGCGGTGCGGCCGCGGCGCTGATCGGCGAGGCGTTGGCGTTGCGGCATCGGCTGCCGAGGATCTGGGCGGCGGTGCTGGCCGGGAACGCGGTCGCGTGGCGGGCCCGCAAGGTCGCGCAGGCGTGTTTGGCGTTGTCGCTGGAGGCGGCCGCGGTCGTGGACCGGCGGGTGGCCGGGATCGTGAACACGGTCACGCCGGATGCGCTGGGCAAGATTGTGAAGGCTGCGGTGTGGGAGGCCGATCCGGAGTTGGCGAAGGCGCAGGCCGAGGCGGCCGCGCGGATCCGGGGTGTGTTCGTGGCGCCGTCGGATGACGACGGCACGAAGCGGTTCTGGGTGCGCGCCGCGGCGGGTGATGTGATCCGGTTCGATGCCACCATCGACGACCTGGCGCGGGCGTTGAAGATCCTGGGCGACACCGACGGCCTGGACCAGCGGCGCGCGAAGGCGATCGGCTGGATCTCCGACCCCGCAGCCGCCCACCACCTCCTCGAAGTAGCCCGCTACCTCGCCCGCACCCAACCGACCAACTCTCAGCCCACCAACTCTCAGCCCGCGGACTCCCGGCCCGCTGGCTCCCGGCCCACCGAGTCTCAGCCCGCCGACTCGCATCCCTCTCGCGCCCATCGGACGCACGTCACCCCAGACGATGCTGCCGCAGTACCGCAGTGGACCGACCCAGACGACAGGACCGTCCAGGCCGAGCGGGACGCAGCGGCAACCGTCAACAGCGCGCCGCTTACGGCCGACGATGAGGCTGAGGTCCGCGTAGAGGGCGGGGACAACGGTGCGTACGACAGCGCATCCGACGGTTGGGACGACGCTCTGTACGACGGTCGGGATGACTGCGCGGACGACCGTGGGTATGACTGCGCGGACGACGGCACGGACGACGGCGCGGATGACGGCGCGGACGACGGCGGGTATGACGGCGCGGACGAGGTCGTCCGGGACGGTGGGGGTGACGGTGATGCGTTCACGCGGCTGGCGTTGGCGGGCACGCTGCCTGCCAGGCTTGCGGCGATCAAGCAGGATGCCTACAGCAACGGCCTCGGCGCGGGCAGCGGCCGGCGGAACCGGCACACCTTGTACGTGCACCTGACCGACCGGACACTCGCCACCGGCAACGGTGTGCTGCGGGTCGAAGAACTAGGCCCGCAGCTGGCGAGCCAGCTGGCCGAGCTGCTCGGTCATGACCAGGTTGTCGTGAAGCCCGTCATCGACCTGCACGACCAGGTCAGCGTGCACAGCTACGAGATCCCGGACAGGATCCGCGAACGGGTTCGGCTGCGGCACCCGGTCGACATGTTCCCCTACAGCGGGGCCGAGGCCACCGCGCGGATGGATCAAGACCACATCACGCCGTACGAGCGCGCCGGTCCCCCCAGACAGACCGGGCAAACCACCACCGACAACCTGATACCACTCGGCCGACTCCACCACCGCGCCAAAACCTTCGGCGGCTGGCGAAGCCGACGCCTGCCCACCGGAGCCGTCGACTGGATCAGTCCCCACGGATTCCGGTTCGTCGTCGACTACACCGGCACTCGTCCAGTAGCCGACTCCGCCGAGGCGGCGCAGTAGCTGCGCTCGGCAGTAAGTCGCCTCGGCCGTAGGTGCGCTCGGCGGTAGGCGGTCTGGGAGAGGCGTCGCGAGTATGCGTCGCGCTTGCCCGGGTAAGGCTCCAGCACCCGGTCGACATGTTCCCGTACAGCGGGGCCGAGGCCACCGCGCGGATGGATCAAGACCACATCGCGCCGTACGAGCGCGCCGGTCCACCGAAACAGACCGGGCAAACCCAGCACCGACAACCTCATACCGCTGGGCAGACTCCACCACCGCGCCAAAACCTTCGGCGGCTGGCGATGCCGACGCCTGCCCAGCGGAGCAGTCGACTGGATCAGTCCCCACGGGTTCCGGTTCGTCGTCGACTACACCGGCACCCGTCCAGTAGCCGACTCGGCCGAGGCGGCGCGGCAGTAGGTTCCCGCGCCAGTAATTGGCCTCGGCCGTAGGTGCTCTCGGCGGTCGGTGGTCTGGGAATAGGCGTCGCGCTGGCACGCTGGCTCGCCGGACCCGCGTTGTGAGCGGGCGGCCCTCTGTGCGGGTGTGCCGTGTGCGGACGGTGCTGTGAGCGGGCGGGTGTGCCGGGTGCAGGCTGTGCGCTGAGGGCGGTGCCGTGGGTGGGTGGTGCTGTGAGGGGGTGGTGCTGTGAGCGAGCGGGTGTGCCGGGTGCAAGCCGTGCCCTGAGGGGCCGTGCTGGTGCGGGCGGTGCAATGAGGGAGTGGTGCAGTGAGGGGTGGTGCTGTGAGGGGGTGGTGCTGTGGGCGGGCGGTGCCGGGACCCGGCTTCGGATCGGGGAGGCGCGGGTTATGTGCGGGGTTGGACGAGCTTGAGTTGGTGGGCTTCGGGGTCGCGTAGCCGGGCTAGTGCAGTCGGCCGGCGGAGGAGTCTGTTGGTGCGACTACGCCGGTGGCGCCTGCGGTCAGGGCTTGGTTGTACATGGCGTCCACGTCGTCGTACCTGAACACGATGTCGGTCGCGGGACGGTCGGTCGGTTCGACGCCGAGGTTGACGGGTTACCGGCGCTGAGGTCAGCCTGATGCGGACGTCGGCGACCTCCACAGGCGCGACGGGACCAGAGACAGGTGCGCGAAACCGTCAGCCCGACGCTCATGTAGAACGCGAGGCCACGTCGTCGCAGAACAAGTTGACTTGGACCTTCTGGACCTGCGCCATCCGGCAACCCCAGGAGGTGCGCCCGTTACTCCGACTTGCGGTGGTGCGGTGAGAGCATGTCTTCCAGCTGCTCTTCGGTTTCGTCGGCGGCGACGAAAAGGAGTTCGTCGTTGAGTTCGAGGGTGCCTTCCGGGTCGGGGCGCAGGACGCGGCCTTCGCGGAGGATGACGACCAGGGCGGTGTCCAGGGGCCAGTCGACGTCGCCGACGCGCTGACCGATCATGGGGGAGTCCTCGGGCAGTGTCAGTTCGACCAGGTTCGCGTCGCCCTGGCGGAAGGTGAACAGCCGGACCAGGTCGCCGACCGACACCGCCTCCTCGACGAGCGCGGACATGATCCGCGGCGTGGACACCGATACGTCCACACCCCAGGCCTCGTTGAACATCCACTCGTTGCGCGGGTGGTTGACCCGGGCAACAGTGCGGGGTACGCCGAACTCGGTCTTGGCGAGCAGTGAGACGACTAGGTTGACCTTGTCGTCACCGGTGCTGGCGATCGCGACCTGGCACCGTTGCAGCGCGGCCTCCTCGAGCGAGGACAGCTCGCAGGCGTCGGCCAGCAACCACTCGGCGCGCGGCACCGACTCGGCCTTGATGGCCCGGGGGTCCTTGTCGATCAGCAGGACCTCGTGGCCGTTCTCCAGCAGTTCGCCGGCGATCGAACGACCCACGTTGCCGGCTCCCGCGATGGCTACCCGCATCACAGCTCCTCAGGCCTCTTCAGGTTTCGTGCCGAGCTGGGCCTCGATCGCGGCGGCGTCCCGCTCCAGCATCACGACGTGCACCAGGTCACCTTCTTGGACGACCGTGTCGGCGCGGGGCAGGATGCCCTCGCCGAGCCGGGTCAGGAACGCCACCCGGGCGCCGGTCGCCTTCTCGATGTCGAACGCGGGCCGACCGATCCAGTCCGCGTGCACATGGACCTCGGCCAGCCGGACGCTGCCGGACGGGTCGCGCCACTCCGGCTCGGAGCCCTCGGGGAGCAGCCGGCGCATCATCTGGTCGACGGTCCAGCGGACGGTGCCGACCGTGGGGATACCGAGCCGCTGGTACACCTCGGCGCGTCCCGGGTCGTAGATCCGGGCCACCACGTTGCTGATCCCGAAGTTCTCGCGGGCCACCCGGGCGGCCAGGATGTTCGAGTTGTCGCCGTTCGACACCGCGGCGAACGCCTCCGCGTCCTCGATGCCTGCCTCGATCAGCACCTCACGGTCGAAGCCCATCCCGACGATGGTCCGTCCGGTGTACGCCGGGCTCAGCCGGCGGAACGCGTCGGCCGACTGGTCGATGATCGAGACCGTGTGGCCGCGTTTCTCCAGACCGCGGGCGAGCATCGACCCGACGCGGCCGCAGCCCATGATGACGACGTGCACTCGCTGATCACTCCCTGCCCCGTGGCGGGCCGCTGGCTCGGTTCGGCAGGGATAGACGCTACACCGACCTGAGGGTGCCTCTAACATCACCGGTGTGACTCCCGCTCTAGGCGATATCGGCAAACGGCTGCTGCTCGGACGCAAACTGCGCAGCACCCAGCTGGGTGAGACCCTGCTGCCCAAGCGCATCGCCCTGCCGGTGTTCGCGAGCGACGCGCTGTCGTCGGTCGCCTACGCCCCGGACGAGGTCTTCCTCACGCTGTCGGTCGCCGGGCTGGCGGCGTACAGCTATTCGTGGAAGATCGGCCTGCTGGTCGCGTTCGTGATGCTCGTCGTCGTGGCGTCGTACCGGCAGAACGTGCACGCCTACCCGTCGGGTGGGGGTGACTACGAGGTCGCGACGGTGAATATCGGCCCGACGGCCGGTCTGACGGTGGCCAGCGCGCTGATGGTCGACTACGTGCTGACCGTCGCAGTGTCGATCTCGTCCGGCGTCCAGAACGCGAAGTCGGCGCTGCCGTTCCTGGAGGGGCACGAGGTGCCGCTCGCGGTCGGCCTGGTGGTCGTGCTGACCGCGATGAACCTGCGGGGCGTCCGCGAGTCGGGCGGGATCTTCGCGGTCCCGACGTACATCTTCATGTTCTCGATCATCGGGATGGCGATCTGGGGCCTGATCCGGCTCGGCGCCGGCAACCTGCCGATGGCGGAGAGCGCGAACTTCGAGGTGCGGGCCGAGCCGGGACACGAAGTGTTCAGCGGGCTCGCCGCGGTCTTCCTGCTGGCGCGCGCGTTCTCGTCCGGGTGTGCGGCGCTGACCGGTGTCGAGGCGATCAGCAACGGCGTACCGGCGTTCCGGAAGCCGAAGAGCCGCAACGCCGCGACCACGCTGCTGCTGCTCGGCGGGATCGCGGTCACGATGCTGATGAGCATCCTGTTCCTGGCCAGCAAGATCAAGCTCCGGTACGCCGAGGATCCCGCCACCCAGCTGTACAGCAACGGGCAACCGGTCGGCGACGGCTACACCCAGAAGACCGTCATCGGCCAGATCGGCGACTCGGTGTTCTCGAACTTCCCGCCGGCCTTCTACGTGGTGATCGGCGCGACCATGCTGATTCTGGTGCTGGCCGCGAACACCGCGTTCAACGGCTTCCCGGTGCTCGCCTCGATCCTGGCCCGCGACGGCTTCCTGCCCCGCCAGTTGCACACCCGCGGCGACCGGCTCGCCTACAGCAACGGCATCATCCTGCTGGCGTTGTGCGCGGCCGGCCTGATCATCGCGTTCGACGCCCAGGTCACGAAGCTGATCCAGCTGTACATCGTGGGCGTGTTCGTCAGCTTCACGCTCAGCCAGTTCGGCATGATCCGGCACTGGACCCGGCACCTGAAGACCGAGACCGACGCGGCGAAGCGGCGGCACATGTTCCGCTCCCGGGTGATCAACACGATCGGCCTGACGATGACCGGCGTGGTCCTGGTGATCGTGCTGCTGACCAAGTTCACCCACGGCGCCTACATCGCGATCATCGCGATGGCCGTGCTGTTCGTGCTGATGAAGGGCATCCACCGGCACTACGAGACGGTCCGCAAGCAGATGACGGCCGAAGGCGACGAGCCGCTGATGCTGCCGTCGCGGGTGCACTCGATCGTGCTGGTCTCGAAGCTGCACCGGCCGACGCTGCGGGCGCTGGCGTTCGCGAAGGCGGCCCGGCCGTCGACGCTCGAGGCGATCACCGTCGACGTCGACCGGGACGAGGCGGACGAGCTGCAGGCCGATTGGGAGGCCCGCGGCATCCCGATCCCGCTGAAGCGGCTGGCCTCGCCGTACCGCGAGATCACCCGGCCGATCCTGCAGTACGTGCGCGACATCCGGAGGCAGTCGCCGCGGGACGTGGTGATGGTTTACATCCCCGAGTACGTCGTCGGTCACTGGTGGGAGCACATCCTCCACAACCAGAGCGCGCTGCGGCTCAAGGGGCGGCTCTTGTTCACACCTGGTGTGATGGTTACGTCCGTTCCTTACCAGCTGCTCTCGTCGCAGGGGGCCGAGGAGCGGCAGGACCGGGTGGAACGGGTAGCCGGCCAGGTACGGCGCGGTGCCCGCAAGGCGTCAGGAGATCGGTGACAGACGAGAACAGTCTGGTTGGGGCGGTAGTCGAGCTCGAGGTAGGGCCAGTCGCCCACGGGGGACACTGCGTTGCTCGGCACGAAGGACAGGTGGTGTTCGTCCGGCACGCTCTGCCGGGGGAGCTGGTGCACGCCCGGATCACGGAGCAGACAGCGAAGTACCTGCGGGCCGACGCGGTCCAGGTGCTCACGCCGTCCCCACAGCGGATCGAGCCGCCGTGCCCGTACGCCGGACCGGGGCGGTGCGGTGGCTGTGACTTCCAGCACGCCAACATCGTCGAGCAGCGGCGGCTGAAGGCGACGGTCGTGTCGGACACGCTCCGGCGGATCGGCGGCATCGAACGGACCATCGTGATGGAGTCGCCCGGTGACGACGGGCTGGGCTGGCGGACGCGGATGCGGTACGCCGTCGTTGACGGGCGGCCCGGGATGTACGCGCACCGCTCGCACGACCTGATCCCGATCGACCAGTGCCTGCTCGCGCACCCGGGGACACCGGACGTGCTGAGCTCACAGTGGCCGGGTGTGTCGTCGGTGCAGGCGGTGGTGTCGTCCGAGGGCAAGAGCGCCGTACTGACCGACCAGGACCCGGGGGAGCGGCTGGTCGAGGTGGTGCGCGACCGGCGGTTCCTGGTGGAGGCCGGTGGGTTCTGGCAGGTCCACCCAGCGGCGCCGGAGACACTGGTGGACGCCGTACTGAGTGGGCTGGAGCCTGCTCCTGGTGAGACCGCGCTCGACCTGTACTCGGGTGTCGGGCTGTTCGCGGCGTTCCTGGCCGAGGCCGGTTGCCCCGTGCTGGCGATCGAGGGCGACAAGGACGCGGTCCGGAACGCCAGGCGGAACCTGCACGACCTGGACGGCGTGACGCTCGAGCACGGCGACGTCGACCGGGTCCTGAACGCGGCTGCCGGCCAGGGCCTGGAGCATGTGGACCTCGTGGTCCTGGATCCGCCACGGACCGGCGCCGGGAAGGACGTCGTACGGCGGATCGCGGCGCTCGGACCGCGGCGCGTGGCGTATGTCGCGTGCGATCCCGCGGCGCTGGCCCGGGACCTGAAGACGTTCGGGCGCCTCGGGTACGGCATCGCGTCCCTGCGCGCGTTCGACCTGTTCGGGATGACCCACCACATCGAATGCGTCGCCATCCTCGAGCCTGTGGACAGTGAAGTGGCCAGTGGGGGAGGGCTCGGGTAGCGTCTGGGCCTGGATCCAAATGCGCTTGGAGACCTGATGCCGCTCGTTGACCTGGACGACCCGGAGGAGTTGCGCGCCCGCTGGGCTGCACTCGCCGCGGTCGCGCATGCCACGGGCTTCGACCGGCGCTGGTACGCCGACGCGGACGGGTACCACCACCAGGACGAGAGCGCGTCCGTGCTGCGGATGGCGCGCCTGGAGGACGGGCGGGCGGTGCTGTGGGGATTCCACACGCAGCACAGTCGGACCGCCGGCGAGGACCTGCTGGCCGGGTCCCCGGAGTGGATCGGGCAGCCGGAGGTGCGGCGGCGCCAGACCGCGGGCGAGCTCGGGTTCGTGTACGGCGCGTTCAACGGGAGCTGGGCGCGCGCGTCGTACCCCGGGGACCCGTGGCAGCCGGTCGACGACGGGTTCGCGCCGATCGGGGAGTGGATCACCTCCGACGAGGCGACCGCCGACGAGATGGTCGAGTGGGTCGCGGAATGGTGCGACTACCTCGGCGGGCTCGACGAACTCCGCCCGTACGGCGTGGAGCTCATCCGGGCCGCGGCCGGACCCGGGATCACGGCGGCGGCACTCGCGGCGTTCTTTGTGCACTTCGGGATCGATCCGCGGTCACCTGTGCAACCGGACCTCCCGGCAGGCGTCGCAGCGTGCGGGGACTTCACCCGGAACATTGCAGAACCGGCAAGTTTCCCCACAGACCCTGACACGGCCGAGGTGTCGGTCGTTGAAGATCCCGTGATCGGAGACAACCCGCCAGGCGACGACGAGGAGTCGTACGTCGTCCCACCCGGCATCAGCCCCTTCACCGGCCAGCCGATCGCCGACGCCCCGCCCGCGCCGTCCGTGGATCCTTCTGCGCCCGGCACGTATCTCCCCGCGAACCTCACCGATCCCGGGCTCCCGACGTCCCGTTCGTCGTACGACCCGACGCTTCCGTCGTCGGAACCTCCGCGTGTCGGTGGCGGTGTGTACGAAGGCGAGGACTTCTACAACAGCCTCTTCGCCGACGCCCCCGCCAGCGCGGCCCCCACGCCCGACCAGGACTGGGAAACCGCAGAACAGTCCTCCTGGTCCGAGCAGGAACCAACCAGCGCGTACAACCCGTTCGCCGAACCCACCCCGAACCAGCCGTGGACCGGCCCCGCCTGGATCAACGGCGAATGGGTAGAAGACCCCGCCAACGCAACCCCCGACAACTTGGTGCCAGCCGCACCCGCAGACCCGGTCCCGCTCGACTCACCGTTCGCCCAGGTCGCGGACCTCGAAGACGACGATGCACCCACCGCCGAGATCCAGGCTGTACTCGACCTGCCCGCGGCCGACGACGAAGCCGAACTGTCGTCCTTCACCGGCCCATCTCCCTTCGCCCCGGCGCCTGCCTCGGGCGCCGACGTGGCGCCTCAGACGGCTGATCTTGCTGGCACGGACGCGGACGACGACCAAACCGCGGAGATCCCCGCAGTAACCGACGACCTCCAGTCGGCCGCGCCGGAGACTCTCGACGTACGGGCGTCTGCGGACAGCGCCGACGTACCTGGTGCGCAGGGGTATGAGGTTCAAGCTCAGGTTGAGCCTCACCCTCTACCTCAGCCCTGGCCGCAACCCCAACCACACCCAGAACCGTGGCCCGAGCCAGAGCCGCACCCGGCGCCCTGGCCCCAGCCCACCCCACCCGCCCCAGAGCCAACCCCCCACCCCAGTCCCACTCCCGACCCGACACACGAGCCGACCCCCGGCCCGACGCCGACCCCGGCCCCAGGGCCCGGTCCTGCGCCCTTCCCGGAGCCTGAGCCTGAGCCTGAGCCGTTCCCGCAGCCCGAGCCGGAGCCGTTTCCGCAGCCTGAGCCGGAGCCCCAGCCGGAACCGATGCCCGAGCCTCAGCCGGCTCCCGAACCGGAGCCGGAGCCCTGGTCCGAGCCGCTTGAGGGTGGCTGGGAGATGATCCCGGGCGCTGGTGCGGCGAGCGATGAGTTCTGGGGTGACCCGGACGATGACATGCCTACGGGATTCGTGCCTGTGGTGGACGAAGACGAGCTGGAGTCGGTCGGGTCCGTCGATGAGCCTGACTATTCGAGCGCCACGGAACACCTAAACGGCGCTGCAGGCGGGGCTGACGGGTCGGCTGCTGTTGGTGGGATGTTGGTGGCTGGGTTGGGGCTGGTGGGTGGCGGTGGGCCTCGGCTGGTGCCTGCGGCTGGGTCTCTCGAGGAGGCTATGCGGGCCGAGGTGGAGCGGCCTCGGCCCCGCCCGGAGGAGTCGGCTGCGGTGCAGGCGTTGCATGACTGGTGTCGGGCGCGGACGGCGATTGTGCCGTCGGGGTTCACGATCCAGGTGCAGGTGCTCGACCCGGGTGCGCCGTCGTACCGGTTCGATCTGGAGCCGCCGGAGGTGGACGCCCCCGAGTTCGCTGCCGAGAAGCTCAGCGGGCTGCTCGGTGATCTGTGGCTGACCGAGGCACAAGGTGAGCAGGGCGGTTGGCTGTTCGCGCGGATCGACGCGGCCGGACGCACGCTGCGGATCGACCGGTGGTACGACCAGGTGCCCGACTGGTGGGACAACCCGATCGAGGAGCGCTTCGACCCGAACGAGCTGGTCCGCAGGTTGTACAGCCGCGGCGCCCAGTGGCAACCGTCGTACCTGGAGAAGCTGTACACCAGCGCGAGATAGCGTTGGCGCCATGCTTCTCAGGATCTTCACCGAACCGCAGCAGGGCGCGTCGTACGACGACCTGCTCGCCGTCGCCCGCAAGACCGAGGAGAACGGGTTCGACGCGTTCTTCCGTTCCGACCACTACCTCGTCATGGGCGAGAACGACGGCCTTCCGGGCCCGACCGACTCGTGGATCACGCTGGCCGGCCTGGCCCGTGAGACGAAGCGGATCAAGCTCGGCACGCTGGTCAGCTCCGCGACGTTCCGCAACCCCGGCGTACTGGCGATCTCGGTCGCGCAGGTCGACCAGATGAGCGGCGGCCGCGCCGAGCTCGGTCTGGGCGCCGGCTGGTACGAGAAAGAGCATCAGGCGTACGGCCTCGACTTCCCCGACACCCCCGGCCGCTTCGACATCCTCACCGAGCAGCTCGAACTGATCACCGGCCTCTGGGACACCCCGGTCGGGGAGAGGTACGACTTCCAGGGCGAGCATTACCAGATCAGCGACTCGCCGGCGCTGCCGAAGCCGGTCCAGCAGCCGCACCCGCCGATCATCGTCGGGGGAGCGGGCAAGAAGCGTACGCCGGAGCTCGCCGCGAAGTACGCCGCCGAGTTCAACGCGGGCTTCCGCGGCGTCGACGAGACCGCAACCCTGTTCAAGCGGGTGCAGGCAGCGTGCGAGGCCGAAGGTCGCGACCCGAAGACGCTCGCGCTGTCCACCGCGCACACGGTTGTGGTCGGCAAGGACGACGCCGAGGTGAAGCAGCGGGCCGAGGCGATCGGCCGCGCTGTCGAGGACCTCAAGGCGAACGCCATCGCGGGGACGCCGGCCGAGGTAGTCGACCGGCTGGGGCAGTTCGCCGCCGTCGGATCGCAGCGTCAGTACGTCCAGATCATGGATCTGAAGGATCTCGACCACCTCGACCTGATCGCGGCGGAGGTTCTTCCACAGGTTTCCTGATCTCGGGAAAAGTTGGCTCGATGTCGTGTATCTTGATGTCGAGAGAGTTTCCGGCGCGAGGTTAGGGGAACCTGACCTCGCAGCCGGTCACAGCGCTCGGCAGGATGGAGCGCAGCGGACACGGACTGGACAAGAGGAGCGGGTTGATGGCGAGCGTCGACAGCTTCGGTGCCAAGGGGGCACTCGAGGTCAACGGGCAGTCGTACGAGATCTTCAGGTTGGCGGGCATCGAGGGTGCGGACACGCTGCCGTACTCGCTGAAGGTCCTGCTGGAGAACCTGCTGCGCACCGAGGACGGCGCGAACATCACCGCCGAGCACATCACCAAGCTCGGCAACTGGGACCAGAACGCGGCCCCGGACACCGAGATCCAGTTCACCCCGGCCCGGGTGATCATGCAGGACTTCACCGGCGTCCCGTGCGTGGTCGACCTGGCCACGATGCGCGAGGCGGTCGGCGAGCTCGGCGGTGACCCGACCAAGATCAACCCGCTCGCGCCGGCCGAGCTGGTCATCGACCACTCGGTCATCATCGACGTGTTCGGTACGCCGGACGCGTTCGAGCGCAACGTCGAGTTCGAGTACGGGCGGAACCGCGAGCGGTACCAGTTCCTCCGCTGGGGCCAGACCGCGTTCGACGAGTTCAAGGTCGTCCCGCCCGGCACCGGCATCGTGCACCAGGTGAACATCGAGCACCTGGCCCGGACCGTGATGGTCCGCAACGGCCAGGCGTACCCGGACACCTGCGTCGGCACCGACAGTCACACCACGATGGTGAACGGTCTCGGCGTGCTCGGCTGGGGCGTCGGCGGTATCGAGGCCGAGGCTGCGATGCTCGGCCAGCCGGTGTCGATGCTGATCCCGAAGGTCGTCGGCTTCAAGCTGACCGGGTCCGTCCCGGCCGGTGCGACCGCGACCGACGTGGTGCTGACGATCACCCAGATGCTGCGCAAGCACGGTGTGGTCGGCAAGTTCGTCGAGTTCTACGGCGACGGCGTCGCGGCGGTGCCGCTGGCGAACCGCGCCACGATCGGCAACATGAGCCCGGAGTTCGGCTCGACCTGCGCGATCTTCCCGATCGACGACGTCACGCTGGAGTACCTGCGCCTGACCGGCCGCGCCGACGACGAGGTCGCGCTCGTCGAGGCGTACGCCAAGGAGCAGGGCCTGTGGCACAACCCGGACGTCGAGCCGCGCTTCTCGGAGTACCTCGAGCTCGACCTGTCGACCGTCGTACCGTCGATCGCCGGCCCGAAGCGGCCGCAGGACCGGGTCGCGCTGAGCGAGGCCAAGGAAGGCTTCCGCGGCGCACTGGCCGACTACGCCACCGAAGAGCTCGACGTCGACCCGTCGGAGACCGGCAGCTTCCCGGCCAGTGACGCGCCGAACGGTCACGGCAACGTCAACGACGAGCCGCACGTGCCGCACGGCGGTCCGGGGCGCCCGTCGAAGAAGACCAAGATCTCGATGGACGGTCAGGAGGTCGAGCTCGACCACGGCCACGTCGTGATCGCCTCCATCACCTCCTGCACCAACACCTCGAACCCGTCCGTCATGCTCGCCGCGGCGCTGCTGGCCAAGAACGCGGTCGACAAGGGCCTGGCGTCGAAGCCGTGGGTGAAGACGTCGCTCGCGCCGGGGTCGAAGGTCGTCACCGACTACTACGAGAAGGCCGGCGTCACGCCGTACCTGGAGAAGCTCGGCTTCCACCTGGTCGGGTACGGCTGCACCACCTGCATCGGCAACTCCGGCCCGCTGCCGGAGGCCGTGTCGGCCGGTGTGCAGGAAGCCGACCTCGCGGTCGTGAGTGTGCTGTCCGGCAACCGGAACTTCGAGGGCCGGATCAACCCGGACGTGAAGATGAACTACCTCGCGTCGCCGCCGCTGGTGATCGCGTACGCGCTGGCCGGCACCATGGACTTCGACTTCGAGACCGATGCCCTGGGCAAGGACACCGACGGGAACGACGTGTTCCTGAAGGACATCTGGCCGAGCGCCGACGAGGTCGAGCGGACCATCGCGAGCTCGATCAACAAGGAGATGTTCACCAAGGACTACGCCGACGTGTTCGCCGGTGACGAGCGCTGGCAGTCGCTGCCGACGCCGGAGGGCAAGACGTTCGCGTGGGACAGCGAGTCGACGTACGTGCGGAAGCCTCCGTACTTCGACGGCATGGCGAAGGACCCGTCGCCGGTCACCGACATCGCCGGTGCGCGCGTGCTGGCCAAGCTGGGCGACTCGGTCACCACCGACCACATCTCGCCGGCCGGTTCGATCAAGGCGGACAGCCCTGCCGGCACGTACCTGGCCGAGCACGGTGTGGACCGCAAGGACTTCAATTCGTACGGTTCCCGCCGGGGCAACCACGAGGTGATGATCCGCGGCACGTTCGCGAACATCCGGCTGCGCAACCAGATCGCGCCCGGCACCGAGGGCGGCTTCACCCGCGACTTCACCAAGTCCGAGGCGCCCGTGACGACGATCTATGACGCCGCGCAGTCGTACGCCGAAGCCGGTACGCCGCTGGTGATCCTGGCCGGTAAGGAGTACGGCTCGGGTTCGTCGCGGGACTGGGCCGCGAAGGGTACGGCGCTGCTCGGCGCGAAGGCCGTCATCACCGAGTCCTTCGAGCGGATCCACCGGTCGAACCTGATCGGCATGGGCGTGCTGCCGCTGCAGTACCCGGAGGGTGAGAACGCGGAGTCCCTCGGCCTGACCGGCGAGGAGACCTTCGACATCACCGGCGTGACCGCGCTGAACGACGGCGAGATCCCGCGCACGGTGCACGTCAAGGTGACCGCGACCGACGGCGGCGTGCAGGAGTTCGACGCGGTCGTCCGCATCGACACCCCGGGCGAGGCCGACTACTACCGCAACGGCGGCATCCTGCAGTACGTCCTCCGATCCCTGATCGCCGGCTGACATGACTGGAGCGGACGACGGCGTCGTCCGCCTCTGGTACGACGAGGAGGGCTGGGGTGTCATCCGACTGCCCCAGCACTCCCGGCGGCTGCTGGACCCCGTTCTCGACGATCGAGGCAGACGGGTAAAGCCACCGGACCGTGTGGCTCACGGTGCACTGAACGCGAAGAGCGAACTGCTTTCCGGAACATTTACGCCAGCAGGCGGAAGTTTGTTTCCGGAAACCAGCCCGCGGCCGGGCGTGCGTGGGCTGGTGGTGCTGAACTGTCGGTTGGACGCGGTTTACTGACTGCATGACTGAGCGGGAGTCGCCGCGGGATGTTGTGCGGGCGGCGTGTGCGACGTACGGCGAGGACGTCGTGGTCGGCTGGTGTGTGGCGTTTCTTACCGGGGAGATCTCGGGGATGGCGGCGTATGGCGCTGAGCTGCCGAAGCTGGTCGCGATCACCGGGTCGGCGAACCCGGGTGGGTGGAAGGCGCCGGTTGATCCGACCAACTACTACTGGGTCCGGGTGTGGGCCGCTCGGGCGTTCCTGTATGTGTGGCGGGACGACGTGGTCGATGCGCTGCTGGTCGCTGCGGACGATCCGGCCTGGCGGGTCCGTGAACACGTCGCGAAGATCACCGCGCAACGCGAGCTCGGCCAACTCGTCGACGCGCTCCTGCCGATGCTCGATCACGAGCTGCCGCGGGTTCGTGCGGCGGCTGTCCGTGCGATCGGCGCCGCGGGGGAGTACGAGCACGCCGACGCGATCCGGACGCTCGCGGACGATCCCGATCACACCGTCCGCGCGGCCGTCGAGCGCGCACTCGCGAAACTGGAGGACCGCCTTGACCGACCTGTCCGCTGACCACTCAGGACCCGCTGCCGCGCTGATCTCCACCCGCCTCGCGACGCCGGCAGACGGTGCGGCTGTTGGCGAGGTGCATGCGGCGTCGTGGGGTGCAGCGTACGGCCCGCTCTTTCCCGAGGACGTGGCGCAGGAAGGGATTGCGAGTCGGTTGACCAGGTGGCACGAGCGGCTCGCGGCAGGCAAAGGGCTCGTGATGCTCGGGTTCGTCGGCGATCGGCCGCTCGCGATGTCCTGGTCGGAGCCGTCGGACACACGGACGCAGCTAGCCGAGATCCACAGCTTCTACACGCACCCCGACGGCTGGGGGAGCGGTGTCTCCGCGGCCCTGATGGACGCCACCCTCCAGCAGCTCCGCGCCGACGGGTACGACAGTGTGCACCTCTGGACCCTGAGAGACACACCGCAGTCCCGCCGCTTCTACACCAAGTGCGGCTTCGTCGAAACCGGAGCCACCCAGACCCGCGACTTCGGTGACGGAAACCCGCTCCCTCAGGTGGAGTACGAGCTAGTCATCAAGAGCAGCGCGTAGCTTCCCGGCGTACTCCTCGGCCTCGGCGTCGTCGGCGTACTTGGTCCGCGGCCAGAAGAAGCCGCGGAGTCCGTCGCCTTTCGTGCGCGGTACGACGTGGACGTGCAGGTGCGGTACCGACTGGGACACGATGTTGTTCACGGCAACGAACGACCCCTGCGCGTCGAACGCGGTCCGTACGGCGCTCGCGACCGACCGGGCCGCCCCGAAGAACGGCACCATCAGCTCGTCGGGCAGCTCGGCCAGCGTCGGCACGTGCGTCCGCGGCACGATCAGCGTGTGGCCCTTGAACACCGGCCGGACGTCCAGGAACCCGACGACGTCCGGCGTGTCCAGGACGATTTGCGCAGGCGTCGTACCGGCGATGATCGAGCAGAAGAGACAGTCCGCCATACCGTCAACCTAGCTTCTCGTCGACGAAGCACCAGCGCCACGTCTCGCCCGGCTCGAAGCTGCGCATCACCGGATGCATGGTCTGGTCGTAGTGCTTGCTCGCGTGCTTCATCACCGACGAGTCGCAGCACCCGACATGACCGCACCCCAGGCACAGCCGCAGGTGGACCCACGAACCGCCCTCGGCCAGGCACTCCTCGCAGCCGTCCGGCGTGTTCGGCGCGACCACCACCGGCGCCTCGTCCAGGTGCTCACACGCGCCACCCGGCGTGGTCTTCGGCTTCAGGTCCTCGGAGCGCCCGCCGACGTCGTCGTCCTCGTCGCGGTCCAGGATCGACTCCTCGATGTCGAGCGCGTTCTGCGCCCGCTGCAGCACCTCGTCGGCGACCAGCCCGGCGTCGCGGACCTTGAGGATGTGGGCTCGTTCGGCCTCGAGCATCGCGATCCGCAGCCGCCGGTACGCCTCGCTCGGCGTCTCGTACTCGGTCTCCGGCCGCCCGAGCCGCTCCCACGCAGCCTGGGCCCGCGCCTCACCCCGCTGACGCAGTACGTCGAGAATCGCGGGCGGATCCGTCGGCATCGAGATCTCGTCGAGCTTGGCGATCGCGGCCCGATGAGCTCCCTGCAGTACGGCGGCCTCCTGCAACGCGTCCTCGGCGGGATCCGGTCCCGGCAGGCGCAGGCGACGTACCAGCCAGGGCAGCGTCGAGCCCTGGACGAGCAGCGTGCCGGCGGTGACGGCGAGGGCGATGAACACGAGGACCTCGCGATGCGGCGTGTCCTCGGGCAGCGTGAAGACCGCGGCCAGCGTGACCACGCCGCGCATCCCGGCCCACGACACCACGATCAGGGCCCGGCGCGACACCGGGCCGGGGCGCGAGGGTCCGAGGAAGCGGCGGGACAGCATGGTCGTCGGGATGATCCAGATCGGCCGCAGGAGAATCACCGCGACGAAGACCGCGACGGTCGTGGTCGCGATGAGCCACGCCGGCAGCGGGCTCGCGGTCAAGTCATCGAGGATCCATCGGGTCTGCAGCCCGATCAGCAGGAAAACCGTGTTCTCCAGGAGGAACTGGAACGTCCGCCAGTTGGTCCGCTCCGACATCCGCGACTTCGCCGACTGGATGATCGGGGCCTTGTGGCCGAGCAGCAGGCCGGTGACGACCACCGCGAGTACGCCGGACGCGTGGATGTAGTGGTTCTCCGCCGCGATGTACGCGATGAACGGCGCGGTCAGGCTGAGCGTGGTGTCCAGGACCGGATCGGTGAACTGGCGGCGGATCTTCGCCAGCACGAACGCGACGACGAGGCCGATGAGGACACCGCCGCCGGCCGCGCGCAGGAAATCGAGGCCGACGTGCCACACGGTCGGCGCGACCACGGCGGCAGCGATCGCCGTACGCAGGCAGACCAGCGCGGTCGCGTCGTTCAGCAGGCTTTCGCCCTCGAGGATCGTGACGATGCGGCGGGGGAGGCCGACCCGCTTGGCGATCGCGGTCGCGGCGACCGCGTCGGGCGGCGCGACGACGGCGCCGATCGCGAACGCGGCCCAGAACGGCAGCGGTTCCTGGCCGATCGACTCCGCCACCCGACCGAGCAGCCACCACGCGACGACGCCGACGCCGAGCGCGGTGAACGCGACCAGGCCGACGGACAGCAGCCCGATGGACCGCCGGTGCTTGGAGAAGTCGACCAGGCTGGTCTTGATCGCGGCCGAGTAGAGCAGCGGCGGCAGGAACCCGACCAGCACGACCTCGGGTGCGAGCTCGACCCGCGGGATGAACGGCAGGTACGACACGGCGATCCCGATGACGACCAGCAGCAGAGGGGCCGAGATCCCTAGCCGCCGCGCCAGCGCGGCGACCGCCGCGACGACGGCGACGAGGGCCACGACCTCGATCGCGATATGCACGCGGACAGTGTCGCAGCTACCTGAGCCTCGGGTCTGGTCAGCCGGGGACCTGTCCTCTAGCGTGTGCGAAGCGAGATCCGTCGATCACCTGGAGTGACTGATGCGCCGTGTGCTTGCTCTGCTCTGTGTTGTGGCCTTGCTCCTGTCACCGGTGATTCCGGCCGCAGCCGCGAGCACGGTGACGAACGGATGTGTCGCGTCGGTCCCAGAGCCTGGTACGACGACGCCGGTGCGGATCTGCTACTCGCTGTTCAAACCGGCCACCGCCTCGCCTCAGCACACCGTCCCGCTGATCTTCCACAGCCACGGGTGGGGCGGCAGCCGGACCACGGACCCGGCCGCGTTCAAGGCGTGGCTCGACGCGGGCTTCGGCGTACTCAGCTTCGACCAGCGCAGCTTCGGCCAGAGCACCGGCGTCGCGCATGTGATGAACCCGGACTACGAGGGCCGCGACGTGGTGAAGCTCGTCGACCTGGTCGCAGGCCTGGACTGGGTGACGAAGCAGGGGCCTGGCGATCCGCTGATCGGAGCGATCGGCGGGTCGTACGGCGGCGGGTACCAGTTCGCCGGCGCCTTCACCGAGCTTCGCGACCGCGGGCGGACTCGGTTCGACGCGCTCGCTCCGGAGATCACCTGGTGGGATCTCAAGCAGAGCCTCGCGCCGCAGGAGGCCGCCCGGACCATGTGGCTGTCGCTCCTGTTCGCGGGCGGCGGCACGCATCTGCCGCCCGCGGTGTCGGCCGCCTTCGTGGCGCTGATCGCGACCGGGGCCTGGCCGACCGGGAAGGCGGGGCGCGATCTCAACGCGTTCTTCGCGCACAACGGACCGGCATGGCACGTCCAGCAGGGCCGCAAGCTCGACCTCCCGGTGTTGTTCGGTCAGGGCATCTCCGACAACCTGTTCAACCTCAACCAGGGGCTCGCGAACTTCGACCGCGCACTGACCGCCCGCGCCCGGGCCAAGTCGATCTTCGTCGGGTACAACGGCGGTCACACGCTGCCCAGCGTCGTACCGCCCGGCTACGCGACCGCGGGCGACCCGTGCTCGATCGCGCTCGGATCACCCAACTTCTCGAGCCTGTCGATCCGCTTCATGCAGCTGCAGCTCCTGCACAAGTCGACCGGCCTGTCCGGCTTCGGAACGTACCACCTCTCGACCGCCGACGGTCGTTGCCTCACGCAACGGAACCTGACGCCGAACAAGCGGTACGCGCTCGGCAAGATCGTCGCGCCGACCGGCGTCGGCCTGCCCGTCAACCTGCCGATCGCGAAAGGCCCGATCACGATCGCCGGCACGCCCACGCTGACCGCTGACGTCTATACGGTGATCCCGCAGTCGGCGGCGTACTTCGCGTTGAGCGTCGGCAAGAACCCGCTCACAGCGAAGGTCGTGCAGAACAACACCATGCCGCTGCGCGAGAAGCACACGGCCCGCGGCGTACGACGCACGATCGAGCTCCCTGCCATCGCCGTCGACGTCCCGGCCGGCCAGAACCTCTACCTCACCGTCGCCCCCATCGCCGACATGTACGCCGGCCAACGCGGCCCGCTCCCCGGCGTGATGATGCTCAAGAACGGAACCCTCAGCCTTCACCTGACTCGGTAGCAGCCGTGTCAGAGGCCTAGCGGACCTTGTCGAGGTAGGTCTTGTAGACGGTCAGGAACGGCTCGTCGGTGGACACCGCGCCGACGAGCCAGTCGCACGTCTGGCGCGCGGTGGCGATCACGTCGGGCGGGTAGCTGTACTTCACCTGATGCTCGGCGAACTCGTCCTCGTCGTCGATGAACACGTTCCCGTCGCGGCGCTTGATCACGTCCAGATCGAGGTCGATCATCGTCACCACGTCCTCGGAGAACTCGACCGGCGTGGTGATGTCCGCGTAGATCTCGGTGTACCGCGGCTCGTCGTTGAAGATCGCGGTGAACCACTTGTCCCGCGGGAACAGCTGCACATGCGCCTGCTCCTGGGTCACCACCGGCTCGTCGCCGCGCTGCGACACGGACCCGGCCGGTGCGCCCAGCCAGACGCCGTACTCGTCCTCGCCCAGATACCGCATCCACTGATGCCAGTGCAGCTTCTCGTCGAACTTGCGATAAACCACCCGAACATCACGCATGAACCCAAACCTATCGGCCACCGGGTCCGCGGCGTTGGGGCCCGCGGTTCTGCAACTTGGTGCAACTTTGCTGTGGGGAGTGGACCGGTCGCGTAATGCGACGGAACATGGTGGGGTGCCGGCCCCTAGGTCGTCATCGTGACCGGCTCCCGTTGGCTCAGGGGGGCTCCTAGCCGACGGGAGCCGGTTACCGCCCAGAGTTACCGGCCCAGCGCGCGGATCTGTTCGAGGTACGGCTTGTACGCCGTTGCGAACGGTTCTGCTGTGGTGATGGTGGCTGCCAGGTGGTCGCAGGTGGCCCGCGCGGTGGCGATCACCTGTGGCGGGTAGTTGTAGCGGACCTGGTGCTCGTGGAACTCGTCCTCGTCCATCACGCGTACGGTGCCGTCGCGGAGCAGGCGGATGTCGAGGTCGAGGTCGACGGTGGTGACCGAGTCGACGCCGAACTCGGCCGGCATCGTGATGTCGCAGTAGATCGCGGTCTGGTGCGGCTCGTCGTTGAACAGGGCGCTCCACCATTGGCCGTGCGGGAACAGCCGGACCCGGTGGTGGTCGATCGTGGTCCAGCTGCCGTCGGCGCGCTGGCCGCGGGTACCGGGGGCGGAGCCGACCCACAGTCCGTGCTCGTCCTCGCCGAGCCGGACCGCCTCGACCAGCCGATGCGGCTGCCCGTCGTACTTCCGGAACAGGGTCCTCACCATCTCCACACGATCACCCTAAGTGAGACCCGCCACACCTTCGAACCAGGCACACCCGGCGGGCGTCTTGAAGTCCGAGATATAGACTCAAGCATTCGAGGACGACCCGCAGGAGGAGCTCGATGCGCGTGCTGGAGACGGTGGAGGGTCCGGCTGACCTCAAGAAGCTGACTGATCAGCAGCTGACCGATCTGGCGACCGAGATCCGGGATGTGCTGGTCGAGACGGTGACCCGCACCGGGGGCCACCTCGGCCCGAACCTCGGCATGGTCGAGATCACGCTGGCGATGCACCGGGTGTTCGACTCCCCGCGGGACCGGCTCCTGTTCGACATCGGCCACCAGGCGTACGTGCACAAGCTCGTCACCGGCCGGGCGCACGAGTTCGGCACGCTCCGTCAGCAGGGCGGCCTGTCCGGGTACCCGAGCCAGGCCGAGTCCGAGCACGACGTGATCGAGAACTGCCACGCCTCGACAGCCCTGTCGTACGCCGACGGCCTGGCCAAGGCGTACCGGGTGCGCGGCGAGGACCGGCACGTGGTCGCGGTGATCGGCGACGGCGGGCTGACCGGCGGAATGGCCTGGGAGGCGCTGAACAACATCGCCGCCGCCAAGGACCTCAACCTCGTCATCATCGTCAACGACAACGGCCGGTCGTACAGCCCGACCGTCGGCGGCCTGGCCACTCACCTGACCAGCCTGCGCACCAACCCGCGGTACGAGAAGGTCCTCGACCTGATCAAGAAGAACCTCGGCCGGACGCCGTACGTCGGCCCGCCGATGTACGAGGTGCTGCACGGCGTGAAGAAGGGCCTCAAGGACATGCTTGCCCCGCAGGGCATGTTCGAGGACCTCGGCCTCAAGTACGTCGGCCCGGTCGACGGTCACGACCGGCACGCGCTCGAGGACGCGCTCCGCAACGCGAAGGCGTTCGGCGGGCCGGTGATCGTGCACGCGGTGACCAAGAAGGGCTTCGGGTACGCCGCCGCCGAGGAGGACGAGGAGGACAACCTCCACCAGATCCGCCCGGTGAACAAGCCGCGCGGCTGGACGGACGTGTTCTCCGACGAGCTGATCAAGATCGGCCACCGGCGGCCGGACGTGGTGGCGATCACTGCGGCGATGCTGCACCCGACCGGTCTCGCACCGTTCGCGGAGGAGTTCCCGGACCGGATCTTCGACGTCGGGATCGCCGAGCAGCACGCGGTGACCAGCGCCGCGGGCCTCGCGCTGGGCGGACTGCACCCGGTCGTCGGGCTCTACTCGACGTTCCTCAACCGCGCCTTCGACCAGCTGCTGCTGGACGTCGCACTGCACAAGTGCGGCGTGACCTTCGTCCTCGACCGTGCGGGTGTCACTGGTGATGACGGCCCGACCCACAACGGCATCTATGACATGTCGCTGGCCAACCTCGTCCCCGGCCTGCGCCTCGCGGCGCCGCGGGACGGCAAGCGGGTCCAGGAGCTGCTGAACGAGGCGATCGAGGTCGACGACGCCCCGACCGTACTGCGGTACGCGAAGGGCGAGGTGTTCCCGGACATCGAGGCGATCGACCGCGTCGGGCAGATCGACGTACTCCACCGATCCGGCACCGACGTACTCCTGGTCGGGATCGGTGCGATGGTGGCGACCGCGATGGAGGTCGCGCAGCGCCTGGAGGCACACGGTTTCGGTGTCACCGTGGTCGACCCGCGCTGGGTGAAGCCGGTGGATCCGCAGCTGGTCGAGCTGGCCCGGGGCTTCGAGCTCGTCGCGACGATCGAGGACAACGGCCGCGCCGGTGGCGTAGGCACGATGATCGCCCAGGCGCTCCGCGACGCGGGCGTCGAGACCCCGTTCCGCGACTTCGGCGTACCGCAGGAGTTCCTCGAGCACGCCAAGCGCGCTGCCGTACTGCAGGCGATCGGACTCACCGGCCAAGAGGTGGCGCGGGAGATCACCGAGCAGCTCACGCAGCACGCAGAAGCTCTCAGCGAGCCGGACACCGCCGGCGACCGTCCGGGTACCTAGCGGGACCGTGGCTGAGGCAGGGCGGCACAGCCGGCACGCGGCCACGCGCCGGCGATCGCGGATCTGGCCGGTCCTGCTGTCGCTCGTCCTGGTAGCGGTCGCGGTGACCGGCGGTCTCGCCCTGCATCGCTCGAGCCAGTCCGACGGTCGCGCTGCCGGCACCACCACCAACACGCCGACGGTCGACCAGGCCGTGCGGTCGGCGGCCGTCGACCAGGTGCTGAAGCGCCGCTCGGACGCCGTCCTGGCCGGCAACGAGCAGGCGTTCCTCGCCGACGTCGACCCCGGCAACAAGCGGCTCGTCGCGAGCCAGCGCACCCTGTTCACGAACCTGCGCCAGTTCGGTTTCGCGAAGCTGGCCTACCAGCAGCTGGCCCAGCAGTACGACGACACGATCGCCCAGAAGTACGGCCCGTCGACGTACCTCGTGGCCGTCGCGATGACCTACCAGATCCGCGGCATCGACCTGGTCCCGGTCCGCGCGATGCTCGGCTACACCTTCACCCAGCGGCCGAACGGCACCTGGATGCTGGTCTCCGACTCCGACCTGGACAAGCGCCTGCCGCGCGGTTCGCACCAGGAAGCCTGGGACATGAACGCGGTCCTCGTGAAGCGCGCCGCACGCGTTGTCGTGGTCGTGGAGAAGGGCCAGGACGCGCTCGCGGACAGATTCGTCGCGATGTCGCTCAGTGCGGTGCAGGCGGTCTCGAAGAGCTGGCCCGGCGGCTGGAACGGCTCCGGCGTGGTGATCGCGCTCGACGAGAAGATCGTCCGCGGCGCCGACTTCACGCAGCCGAAGAACGCCGAGGACGCGCTCGCGATGGCGACCTGGGTGTACCGCACGCTGCCGGGCGAGGTCACCGGCGAAGGGCAGCGGGCCGACTCGTACGTCGTCGTGAACCCGCACAACCGAAACAAGGTCGACGCCCGCACGCTGGCTCACGAGTTCACCCACGTCGCGACCGCGCCGTACGGCCCGTACGCTCCCCGCTGGCTGGTCGAGGGCGCCGCGACGTACGTCGAGTTCCTGCCGATGGACGGGCAGAAGGCCCTGGCGATCCCGCAGTACCGGCTGGATGTGCGGACGAAGTACCTCGCGAAGGCGAAGAGCCTGCCCGCCGACGCCACGTTCTTCGACCAGGCCGACAGCTCGTATCCGCTGTCCTGGCTGGCGCTCGACTATCTGTTCACGCGCTTCGGCGGGGTCGAGGTCGGCACGCTGTACCGCGAGCTGGCCGCGCTCGGATCGACCCAGAAGGAACGCGACCGGATCATGCTCGAACACGTCGGGATGAACGAGGCGGGACTTTTCCGCGCCCTCAAGGCCGCAGCGGCAGCGTAAAGCGCCGAGCGTCGAGTAGGGTAGCCCGGCTGCAACGATCGGGTACTCGGAGGAGAACGACCCGAAGTGAGTGCGTCGACGCCCAATGAGGGGCATCCTGCTGGGCCCCGCCGCTGGCTCGGCCTGCTGGTAGCGGTTGCCCTGGTTGCGGGCGGTGTCGTCTACACCGTTGAACAACGCGAGCAGGACGCGCGCCGGCGGACCGCCGCCACGCAGGCCGTGTCGCCCGCGCCGCCGAAGGCCACGAAGCCGTCCCGGATCGCCGCCGCGGTCGCCGCCCGGCGGGTCGCGATCGACACGATCCTGCTGCGCCGCGCGCAGGCCGTGCAGACCGGCAACGAGGCGCAGTTCCTCGCCGACGTCGACCCGGCGAACAAGAAGCTTCGCGCGGCGCAGAAGATCCTGTTCGCGAACCTGGTCGAGATCGGCTTCACCGAAATTGGCTACAGCCAGGCCGAGGAGCGATTCAACCCGGCCATCCTCAAGGCCCACGGCGGTACGACGTACCTGGTCCGGATCCTGATGCGGTACCAGATCCCCAAGGTCGACTTCACGCCGGTGACGACCGAGCTCGGCTACACGTTCATCGCCCGCGGCGGCCACTGGCTGCTGACCGCGGACAACGAACTGGACGACGACCTCGGGCCGGGCGCGCATCGCGAGGCCTGGGACCTCGGCCGGATCGAGGTGCAGCGCGGCCCGCGCGTCCTGGTCGTCGTGGAGAAGGGCGACACGACCCGCGGCCGGGCGATCGTCACCGAAGCGACCGAGGGGCTCCAGGAGGTCACGGCGTACTGGCCGTTGAAGTGGACCGGGTCGGTGTTCGTGATCGCGCTCGACGAGACCGAGGTCCGCGACGCGAAGTTCGCTGACGAGGACATCGAGTCCGCGGCGAGCACCGGTACGACGTTCTCGTCGCTGCCCGGACAGGACACCGCCGACGGCACGGTCGCCGGCGGGTACGTCGTCATCAACCCGAACGAGCGCGACCGCGTCGACGAGATCCTGCTGTCGCACGAGATCACCCACGTCGCGACCGCGGACCTCGGCGGGTACGAACCGCTGTGGCTGGCCGAAGGCGCCGCGGAGTACGTGTCCTGGCGCGGGATCGAGGCCGTCAGCGGCCCGGGCGAGGTCGGCAAGTGGGAGCAGGAGGTCGTCGACGACGCCGTACCGCAGCTGACGGCCCTGCCCAGCGACGCCGGCTTCTACCAGAACTCCGCCGACGTGTACGGCGTCAGCTGGCTGGCGGTCCGCTTCCTCGTGCGGCGGATCGGACTCGGCAAGGTCGAGGAGCTGTACGAGGACATGGCGCACAACGGCACCGACCAGGCCGCCCGCGACCGCATCCTGCTGAGTCGCACCGGGCTCACCGAAGCCACCCTGTGGACATCGCTGACAACATACACACCGCAACGCTGAGTGGCGGTTTGACCTCGCGCTGTCAGAGGGGCAATCTCGAATGGTTCCGTCCAATCGAGGAGGCGCAGATGAGTCTTGTGCGGAAGAAGACGATCGAGCAGTCGATCGCCGACACCGACGAGCCGGAGTACCAGCTGAAGAAACGCCTCACCGCGGTCGACCTGACCGTCTTTGGCATCGGCGTCATCATCGGTGCCGGCATCTTCACCCTGACCGGCCGCGCGGCCAAGCTGTACGCCGGACCGGGTATCGCACTGTCCTTCGTGCTGGCCGCGGTCTGCTGCGCGCTCGCCGCCCTGTGCTACGCCGAGTTCTCGTCCACCGTGCCGGTGTCGGGTTCGGCGTACACGTTCTCGTACTTCGCGCTCGGTGAGATCTTCGCCTGGATCATCGGCTGGGACCTGCTGCTCGAGTTGATGCTCGGGGCAAGTGTCGTGGCGCAGGGCTGGTCGACGTACGCCGCCTTGTTCCTCGACCAGATCGGGTTGGGCTGGCCGTCGTCGATCGGGCCCGACAGCCACGTCAACGTGCTGGCGATGCTGCTGGTCGTCGTACTGGCGACGCTCGCGACCATCGGCATCAAGGAGTCGATGCGGGTCAACCTGGTGCTCGTTGCGATCAAGCTGTTCGTCGTGCTGTTCGTGATCGTCGCCGGCCTGTTCTACATCAAGAGCTCGAACCTGTCGCCGTTCATCCCGCCGAGTGTCGAGACTCCGGACGCGCACGTCACGATCACGACGCCGCTGTTCCAGGCGCTGTTCGGGTTCACACCGTCGACGTTCGGCGTGATGGGCCTGGTGTCGGGCGCATCGCTGGTGTTCTTCGCGTTCATCGGGTTCGACGTGGTCGCGACCACGGCCGAGGAAGCCAAGAACCCGCAGCGCGACCTGCCCCGCGGCATCATCGGCTCGCTGGCCATCTGCACGGTCCTGTACGTGCTGGTCTGCATCGTCATCACCGGCATGGTGAAGTACACCGACATCAGCGGTGAGGCCGCGCTCGCGGAGGCGTTCCGATCCGTCGGCCGCGGAGGCTTCGCGACGTTGATCTCGGCGGGTGCGGTGGCCGGTCTGACCACCGTCGTACTGACCCTGATGATCGGCGCCGCGCGCGTCGTGTTCGCGATGAGCCGCGACCACCTGATGCCCAAGCAGCTCGGCAAGACGCATCCGAAGTGGGGTACGCCGTACCGCCTGACCATCGGCATCGGTGTCGTCGTCGCGATCGTCGCCGGTGTCACCCCGATCGGGAAGCTGGAGGAGATGGTGAACATCGGTACCCTGGCCGCGTTCACCCTGGTGTCGATCGCCGTACCGCTGCTGCGGAAGAGCCGGCCGGACATCAAGCGATCGTTCACCGTGCCGGGCAACCCGGTGATCCCGATTCTGGCCGCGGTCATCTGCATCTACCTGATGCTGAACCTGTCGCTGGAGACCTGGCTGCGGTTCGCGATCTGGATGGTGCTCGGCTTCGTCGTCTACGCCCTGTACGGCTACCGGCGGAGCCGCGTCGGCCTGGAGGAGCGCACGGGCGAGGTCCAGAAGGCCTGATTCCGGGTCGCTCTGATTTGGTGCTGGGACGGTCGGCTGCGGTTAGGATCAGCCGACCGTCCGAGGGGGACACCCATGAAGCACCCGAAACGCCTGTTCGCAGGCGTTGCCGCGCTGGCGCTCGCTGCGTCCGGCGCGGTTGTCGCTGTCCGAGGCTGGCACGGCGACGTACCAGCCGGCCGCAGCGCCGTCGCGGCGACGCGTAGCACTGCTGGCAAGACGCCGGGGGAGTTGAGTGCGGCCGAGAAGGCGGCGCGTACGAAGGCCGTCGACGCCGTCCTGGCGCGCCGGGCCGTTGCCGTCCAGAAGGGCGACCTGAAGGGCTTCCTGGCCACGGTCGACCCCAAGCAGGCCGCGTTGGTGGGGCGGGAGCGGCTGCTGTTCACCAACCTGCGGAAGTTCGGGTTCAGCGCGCTGCAGTACTTCACCGCCGACACGTTCGAGCAGGTTCCGACCATGGTCACGAAGTTCGGGGCGGCGGCGTACTCGACGCGGGTGATGATGCGGTACCAGATCTCCGGGCTGGACCCGCGGCCGGTGCAGACCGATCTCGGGTACACGTTCGTCCACCGGGCCGGGTCCTGGGTGCTCGTCGACGACACCGCGACCGACGAGTTCCTGTCCGAGGCCGGGCATCGCCAGCCCTGGGACTTCGACGAGGTCCAGCTGGTACGGCGGGGCAAGGTCGTCGTGGTCGTCGACAAGCGCGAGGCCAGTCTCGGCACGAAGGTCGCGAAAGTCGCGGAGAAGGCCGTGGCGTCGGTCCGCAAGCACTGGGAACGCCCGTGGAACGGGGCGGTGCTGGTCGTGGCGATGCCGCAGGAGCGGGTGATGTCGACGCTCTGGACGACCGGCAGCGGCGACGGCTGGACGATCGCGGCGAAGGCCGTGACCCTGTTCGAGGGCGAGCAACTGGGCAAGCCGGTCGGCCGCCCGATCGGGAGCCGCATCGTCGTGAACCCGGCGCTGCGCAAGAAGCTCGAGAAGGACCTGCTCGTCCACGAGATGACGCACGTGGCGACGTCGACGCTCGGTCTCAATGCCCCGATCTGGGCGGTTGAAGGTCTCGCCGAATACGTCCGCTGCCGCTCGATCGAGGACGACCCGCACTGGTCCGTCGACCCGTACCGCAAGCGCGTCCGGACCAAGTACCTGTCCGGCCTGAAGGCGCTCCCCAGCGACACCGTCTTCGCCGACAACGCCGACCAGGCCTACGGCACCAGCTGGTGGATCATGGAGTACCTCGCCGACAAACTAGGCGAGAAGAAACTCGCCACCCTGTACGTCGACCTCTCCCAACACGGCGAAACCGTCCTGAAAAAGGACACCGGCCTAACCGCAGCCCAAATCGTCACCGGCGCCAAGAAGTTCAAAGGCTGACAGGGGATGACCTGCGTGGGGGTTGAAGGGCTGACAAGGGATGTCCCGCGGTCGGTCACCGGGACAGCTGTCTGCGCGATGGAACCCATCATCCGGCGCCGCGCCTGCGCGGTCTGAACACGCTGACCTGCACCGAAACAACTTCTCGCAACACCCCTTGACCGCAACCGTTCTGGCCCGAGGCCCGTAAGCGGTGAGCGGTGCTGGGGGCCGGACCGGGCTTCCGGCTCCGGACCGACCCCCAGCGGATCAGGTGAGGCTGGCGACGCCCTTGGGGAGGAAGCGGGTGCCGTTGACCTTTTCGGCGATGCCGGAGCGGTCGAGGTACGGCGTGATGCCGCCGAGGTGGAAGGGCCAGCCGGCGCCGAGGAGGAGGCAGAGGTCGATGTCCTGGGCCTCGGCGACCACGCCCTCGTCGAGCATGATCTTGATTTCTTCGGCGAGGGCGGTGAGGACACGGGTGCGGAGTTCGTCGGCGGTGGACGGCTTGTCGCCGACCGTCACCAGCGCCTCGACCTCCGGGTCCACGACCGGCTTGCCCTCGGGCCAGATGTAGAACGAGCTCTTGCCCGCGGCGACGACCTTCGCGAGGTTCTCCGAGACGGCGAACCGGTCCGGGTACGCGCGGTTCATCGTCTCCGCGACGTGCAGCGCGACCGGCAGCCCGACCAGTTGCAGCAGCACGAACGGCGGCATCGGCAACCCGAGCGCCGACAGGGCCTTGTCCGCTGCGAGGATCGGCGTACCTTCGTCCACCGCCGCGCTGACCTCACCGAGGAAGCGGGTCAGCAAACGGTTGACCACGAACGCCGGCGCGTCCTTCACGAGTACGCAGGACTTCTTCAGCTTCTTGCCGACCGCGAACGCCGTCGCGAGCGTGGCGTCGTCGGTCCGGTCCGCGCGGATGATCTCCAGCAGCGGCAGCACCGCGACCGGGTTGAAGAAGTGGAACCCGACGACCCGCTCCGGGTGCTCCAGGTCCGCCGCCATCTCGGTCACCGACAACGACGACGTGTTGGTGGCCAGGATCGCGTCCGGGCGGATGATCTTCTCCAGGTCGGCGAAGATCGTCTTCTTCAGCTGCAGTTCCTCGAACACGGCCTCGATCACGAAGTCGGCGTCCGCGAACGCGCCCTTGTCCACCGACCCGGTGACGAGCGCCTTCAGCTGGTTCGCCTTGTCCGCGCCGATCCGGCCCTTGCCGAGCAGCTTGTCGATCTCACCGTGCACGTACCCGACGCCGCGGTCCACGCGCTCCTGGTCGAGGTCGGTCAGTACGACGGGAACCTCGAGCCGCCGCGCGAACAGCAGCGCGAGCTGACCCGCCATCAGACCCGCACCGACGACACCGACCTTCGAGACCAGCCGCGCCAGCGACTTGTCCGGCGCACCGGCGGGACGCTTGGCCCGCTTGTTCACCAGGTCGAACGCGTAGAGACCGCTGCGCAGCTCCTCGCTCATGATCAGGTCGGCGAGCGCCTCGTCCTCGGCCGCGAAACCACGGTCGCGGTCGTTGTCGCGAGCCGCCGCGATCAGGTCCAGCGCCCGGTACGGCGCCGGCGCCGCGCCGCTCACCTTGACGTCGGCGAAACCCTTGCCCCGGGCAACAGCCGCGTCCCACGCCTCGCCGCGGTCAACCGCAGGCCGCTCGACCGTGACCTGCGCGGTGAGGACCTTCGAGGCCCAGATCAGCGACTGCTCGAGGAAGTCCGCCGACTCCAGCAGTACGTCGCCGATGCCGAGCTTCACCGCCTCCGGCCCGCTGAGCATCTTGTTCTGGTTCAGGGCGTTCTCGACAACGACCTTCACCGCCTTGTCCGCGCCGATCAGGTTCGGCAGCAGGAAGTTGCCGCCCCAGCCCGGGATCAGGCCGAGGAAGACCTCGGGCGTCGACAGCATGCCCGCCGCGACCGACACGGTCCGGTAGGTGGCGTGCAGCGCGACCTCAAGGCCGCCGCCGAGTGCGACGCCGTTCACGAACGCGAACGACGGTTTGCCGCCGTCGAGCAGTTTGCGCATCACGCCGTGCCCGATCTTGCCGAGCGCGAGCGCCTGCTCCCGGTCGGTCAGCTTCGGTACGCCGGTCAGGTCCGCGCCCGCGGCCAGGATGAACGGCTTGCCGGTGACACCGATCGCCACGATCTCGTCGCGAGCGAGCGCCGCGTCGATGGCCGCGTTCAGCGAGCCCAGGCCCTTCGGCCCGAACGTGTTCGGCTTGGTGTGGTCGTGCCCGTTGTCGAGCGTGATGAGCGCCATCGTGCCGGCCTTGTTCGGCAGTACGACGTCCCGCGAGTGGGCGAGCGTGACGACCTCGTCGGTCGAGAGCACCGACGCGCTGTCGATCAGTTCCTGCAAGCTCATGCGGCTACGCCTTCCCAGTTCGGGTTCTCCCAGATGACCGTTCCACCCATGCCGAGGCCGACGCACATCGTCGTCAGGCCGTAGCGGACCTCGGGCTTGAGCTCGAACTGCTTGGCCAGTTGGTTCATCAGCCGGATGCCGGACGAGGCCAGCGGGTGACCGTAGGCGATCGCACCGCCGTACGGGTTCACGCGATCGTCGTCGTCGGCGATGCCGTAGTGCTCCAGGAACGCCAGCACCTGGACCGCGAACGCCTCGTTCACCTCGAAGGCCTGGATGTCGTCGATGGTCAGGCCGGCCAGCTTCAGCGCCTTCTCGGTCGCGGGCACCGGCCCGAAACCCATCACCTCGGGCTCGACGCCGACGAAGCCGTACGACACCAGCTTCATCTTCGGCTTCAGGCCGAGCTCCTCGGCGGCTTCGGCCGAGGTGATCAGCGCGGCGGTCGCGCCGTCGTTGATGCCCGCGGAGTTACCTGCCGTGACCCGGCCGTGCGGACGGAACGGGGTCTTCAACTTGGCCAGGTCCTCCATCGTGGTGCCCGGGCGCATCGGCTCGTCGGTGGTGGCGTAGCCCCAGCCGAGCTCGCCCGACCGCGTCGCGATCGGCACCAGGTCAGGCTGGATCAGGTCGTTCGCGTAGGCCTTGGCGGCGCGCTCCTGGGAGGCGACCGCGAACGCGTCGGCGCGCTCCTTGGTGATCGACGGGAACCGGTCGTGCAGGTTCTCGGCAGTCGACCCCATCACCAGGGCCGAGGTGTCGACCAGCTTCTCGGAGATGATCCGCGGGTTCGGGTCCACGCCCTCGCCCATCGGGTGCCGGCCCATGTGCTCGACACCGCCGGCCACAACCACGTCGTACGCGCCGAATGCGATCCCGGCGGCGGTGGTGGTGACGGCGGTCATCGCGCCGGCGCACATCCGGTCGATCGCGTAGCCGGGCGTGGTGTTCGGCAGGCCGGCCAGCAGCGCGGCGGTTCGGCCGATGGTCAGGCCCTGGTCGCCGATCTGCGTGGTGGCCGCGATCGCGACCTCGTCCACCCGCTCCGGGGGGAGACCCGGGTTGCGCCGCAGCAGCTCCCGGATGCACTTGATCACCAGGTCGTCGGCGCGGGTCTCGGCGTACTGGCCCTTGGCCTTGCCGAACGGGGTGCGAACGCCGTCGACGTACACGACATCGCGGATCTCACGGGGCACGAGGACGCTCCTCTGGGGTCGGGAAAGCTACCCCGATGCTACCCGTGAGTAACAGAAGAGCCAAAGTACCCACGCCTGTGCGTCGGCTCACAAAGCAGTTAGCCGTGGCAATGCGGCGCAATTGGGCGCATGCTGGACTCCAAGGTCCGCGTTACTGGAGTTGTTCCATGAACAATCTTGATCTGTCCGTGCCGGTCCTGAGCCGGGGGAAACACCGCAGTCCGCGCAAGGGTGCCTGCTTCATGGAGTTCGCGTCCTACCTGGCCGGAGAGCCGTGGTCGGACCATCCGTCCTGTACACATCCGCTGCTGGCGGGCGTCGCGCGCGACGTGAACGACTGCACGACGGATTCCGGCCGGTCCCGGCTGGCTCCGTTGATCCCGTCGGTGATCGGGCTGACGCCTGACGACCCGCACGTCGTGCCGCGGGTGACCGCGCGCTGCATCCAGCACGCGCTGCCGATCGTCTCGCAGGAGCGCCAGTACATCCTGGCCGTCGCCCTGCTGGTGGGGGAGAAGCAGCTCGCCATCATCGATGGCCGGCCGATCGATGACATCGAGCCGGATTCGCTCGCGGTGCTGGAGGCGGTCCCGTCGGCGACCAAGTGGGCGCGGTCCTTCACGGCCCGCGGGCGGCGCGCGACCCCGGACTTCGCCCGCCGTACGGCGCCGCGCGCGGTCTCGTGTGCGGTCGAGGGCATCTCGCAGGCGTGCGTACCGGACCCGGACGACCGCCTGTACCAGCTGCTCCTCGACGCGATCGCCGAGACCAAGGCGTGGATGCCCGCACCTGCACCCGCACCCGAACCGATTACGCATGAGGTCGTACGCTTCACGGTGTGACATCGGAGATCGATACCGGTTCAGGTCTGCTACCGGTCCACGAGTGGGGATCTGCTGACACCGAGGCACCAGGAGTCCTGCTGCTGCAAGAGATCTTCGGCGTCTCCGACTACATCAAGCACCGCGCAGCGGACCTGCACGCCCTCGGGTACTACGTGATCGCGCCGGACATCTACTGGCGCCTGGACGACACCGACCTGGACGAGTCCTCGCCGGAGCTCCTGCCACGCGCGATGAACATCGTCGGACGCCTCGACTGGGACCAGGCCGTGAAGGACGCCGTCGCTGCGCTGGAGTACCTGAAGGCGCGGGGCAAGGGCACCGGGGTGGTCGGCTTCTGCTTCGGCGGCGGGCTGGGCTACAACGTCGCAGCCGTGTCGTCGCCTGACGTCCTCGTGAGCTACTACGGCTCCGCGCTTCCCGGTCTGCTCGAGCTTGCCCCGCAGGTGAGCGCGACCAGCCTGCACCACTTCGGGAACACCGACGCGTACCTCGACGTCGACGCGATCGTCCCCGCGCTGGGTGACGTCGAGATCTACCGATACGACGGTGCCGGGCACGCGTTCGACAACCCGCTCCCGATGTTCCACCACGCCGAGGCGTCCGCGCTTGCGTGGCGACGTACCGAAGACTTTCTTGCCCGTCACCTCCCAACCTCCCAAGGATGAGCATGAGCCTGTACGACATTCCGTTGACCACCCTGTCCGGCGCCGCGACCTCCCTCGGCGACTACAAGGGCAAGGCCGTCCTCGTCGTGAACGTGGCGTCGAAGTGCGGTCTCACGCCGCAGTACGAGGGCCTGGAGAACCTGCAGAAGAAGTACGCGTCGCGCGGCTTCACCGTGCTCGGCGCCCCGTGCAACCAGTTCGGCGGCCAGGAGCCCGGCACCGCCGAGGAGATCGACACCTTCTGCTCCACGACGTACGGCGTGACGTTCCCGATGCTCGACAAGCTCGAGGTGAACGGTGAGGGCAGGCACCCGCTGTACGACGAGCTCACGCAGACTGCTGACGCCGCGGGTGAGGCCGGCGACATCCAGTGGAACTTCGAGAAGTTCCTGATCAGCCCCGAGGGCACCGTCGCCGCCCGCTTCCGCCCCCGCACCGAGCCGGAGTCCGACGAGGTAGTCACCGCCATCGAGGCCCAACTCCCAACCAAGTAGCACCGCGAGCAGCCATCTCGCCACCAGCCCGATCACCCAACCGGCACCACAACACCCACACATCCGGCAGAAGACCGGATATCCGGCTCTCCGGTTCGATGTGTGGGTGCTGGTGGCGGCATCCGGGGACTTGAGACAGAACGTGGAGATCTAGAACCGGAAATTTCCTGTCTCCGCCCACCAGCCCCTGTCCCCACCCCACCACCTCCGCACGCACCGGACCCGGCATGCACCGCCCGGTCCGTGCCACCGGCTGGGCCCGGCCGGGCGCGGCGAGGGCCTCCGCACACGAGGGGATATCCGTCGGTGTTGTGGCTTCTCCGTTGGTACTAGAGGGGAGAACCCACAACACCAGGGGATATCCGGTTCTCTTGCTGGATGGATGGATGGGTGGGTGCTGTGTTGCCGGCTGGCTGCCCCGGCTGGGGGAGGGGGCTGGTGGCGGGACGGGTGCTCGCGGCCGGGGTGATGTGCACGCTCGACAGGTAGTGCACCGGTGAGACGGTGTACGCACGGGCGCGTTCACGCTCAGGTGCACTACCCGTTCACTGGACATGTCCTGTCGAGCGTGCACATCACATCAAGCCCGGCGCCGCCCTGGAACCCGGCGACCACCCACATATCAGTCACAAGAGCCGGATATCCCCTGGTGTTGTGGGTTCTCCCCTCTAGTACCAACGGAGAAGGCACAACACCGAGGGATATCCCCTCGTGTGGGGGCTCTCGTCGCGCTCGGTCTGGCCGGCCGGCGGCACGGACCGGGCTAGTCGAGGGGTTTCTTGGCCTCGGTTGCCATTGCTGCTGTGAGGACGTCGGCGGTGAGGGCGATCTGCCACTCGCGGGCGTGGTGGTCTCGGAGGAAGGTCGTGACCACCTCGAGGTTCAGGTCCGGTGGTGGGGACCAGGCCAGGCGGCGGATCGTGTCCGGGGCGAGGAGGTTCTCCGTGGGGAGCCGGTGCGCCTCGGCGATCTCGGCGACGGCGGCCCGGGCGGCCGACAGGCGGGCTGCGGCGTCCGGGTCGCGGTCGGCCCAGGCGCGGGCCGGCGGCGGGCCGTCGTACCTCGGGCCCTGCTTGGGGAGCTCGGAGTCGGGGAGTTTGCGGGCGTGGTCGATCGCCTCCCACCAGGCCCGCATGTGGCGGTGCGCGCCCCGGCCCTTGAAGGCGGTGAGTTTCTGCAGCGTGTCGCGGTCGGTCGGCATCGCGGACGCCGCCTCGACGATCGCCGCGTCCGGCAGTACGCGGCCGGGGGAGATGTCGGCGGACTCGGCGATCTGGTCGCGGGCCTCCCACAGCGCCCGGACGGTGGCGAGGCTGCGGCGGTTCCGGACGCGGTGCATACCGGACGTACGGCGCCACGGGTCCGGTTTCGGCTCCCGCGGGGGAGCGTCCAGGATCGCGGCGAACTCCTGCACGGCCCATTCCCACTTGCCTTCGCGGTGCAGCTCCTGCTCGATCGCGTTCCGCAGCTCGATCAGCATCTCGACGTCCAGGGCGGCGTACACCAGCCAGGGCGCCGGGAGCGGCCGGGTCGACCAGTCGGCCGCGGAGTGCTCTTTGCGCATCCGGTAGCCGAGTACTTCGCTCACGAGCGAGGCGAGCCCGACCTTCGGGTAGCCGAGCAGGCGGCCGGCGAGTTCGGTGTCGAACACCTGCCGCGGCACCATCCCGACCTCGGCCAGGCAGGCCAGGTCCTGGTTCGCGGCGTGAATGATCCATTCGGTGTCGACGATCGCGTCGCCGAGCCCGGACAGGTCCCCGAACGGGATCGGGTCGACGAGCGCGGAGCCGGAGCCCTCACGGCGCAACTGGACCAGGTACGCGCGGTGCGAGTAGCGGTAGCCGGAGGCGCGCTCTGCGTCGACAGCCACCGGACCCGTGCCGGAGCGGAACGCCTCGACGATCTCGGTGAGCGCGGGATCGGAGTCGATCACCTCCGACAGCCCGTCCCTGAGTTCGAGCAGGGGCAGGTCCACTTCCTGGTTCTGCGCCGCGGGGTCGTCCGGTACAGACGGCTGGGTGTCAGCTGGGCTCATCGGCCCCGCTGTCCACGCCGGGTCGGCATCGCGACCACCCCCGGCGGCACCGGCGGCAGTCCGGCCGCCGTACACAGCACTTCGCCCCAGGCCTCGGCATGCCGGGTCACATCGACCAGCCCACCGGGGCCGGGCACGGGACTCCAGGACGCGCGGATCTCGATCTCCGCGGTCGCGTCGTCGTCGGCCATGCCGCCGAAGCTTTCGGATACCACCCTGGTGACGGTACCGCTCGGGGCCAGGAAGTCGGCACCGCGGTCGGCCAGGGCCTCCATCAGCCAGGTCCAGCCCACGCCACCGAGCAGCGCGTCCGTCACCATCTCCGGTTCGACGGCAGCGCGCACGTACGCGACACAGCGGAAGGTCGACTGCCAGGCGTCGTTCCCGGCCGGATCGTAGAGGACGACCAGACGGCCGGTGGCGACATCGTCACCGTCGACCGTCACGTCGGCGCTGACCGCCGCCGCATGCGGTGCGATCCGCTGCGGTGCGGGCATCTCCTCGACGAAAACCTCGGGCCGGAACCGGGCACCTCGTAACTGCGAGACTGCCTCGGCGAACTCCGCGGGTGGCGCGTCGACCTGCTTGCGGGCACCCATGTCGGCAGCCTACGACTGATTACTCACCGCCGCCTGCTAAGACGCGCCGGTAGCTGTGTGTATGCCGGAAGCGACCGGGTCACCAGGCGCTGATCCCGCGCTGGTCACCGCGTGGGATCATCGCTGTGTGCCCGTGACACCACTCTCCACTCCGGACCGTTCCGCCTATCTGCTCGCCGCCCGGGGTGAGCCGGTGCCGCACACTCCCGTGTGGTTCATGCGGCAGGCCGGGCGCGCGCTGCCCGAGTACCGCGCGCTGCGTCAGGGCATCACGATGCTCGAGTCTTGTATGCGGCCCGACCTCGTCGTCGAGATAACGCTGCAGCCGGTCCGCCGTTACGGCGTCGACGCGGCGATCTTCTACTCCGACATCGTGCTCCCGCTGAAGGCGGCCGGGTTCGACGTCGAGATCAAGCCGGGCGTCGGCCCGGTCGTCGCGGACCCGATCCGGGACGCCGAGGGGGTTTCCAGGGTCCGCCCGGTCACTCCGAGCGACGTCTCGTTCACCACGGAGTCCGTGCAGCAGTTGGTGGGCGAGCTCGGCGGTACGCCGTTGATCGGGTTCGCCGGTGCCCCGTTCACGGTCGCGTCGTACCTGGTCGAGGGCGGGCCGAGCAAGGACTTCGCGAAGACCAAGGCGATGATGCACCGCGACCCGGACCTGTGGCATGCGCTGGCCGACCGGCTGGCGGACGTCGCGATCGCGTATCTCGCGGTGCAGGTCGAGGCCGGCGCGTCCGCGATCCAGCTGTTCGACTCGTGGGCCGGTGGGTTGTCGCCGCGCGACTACGAGCGGTTCGTGCTGCCGCATTCCGCGAAGGTGTTCGAGGCGCTCAAGGAGTACGGCGTACCGCGGGTGCACTTCGGCGTGAACACGGGCGAGCTGCTCGGTCTGATGAGCGCGGCCGGGGCCGATGTCGTCGGTGTCGACTGGCGCGTCCCGCTCGATGAAGCGGTGCGGAGAGCGGGCCCGAAGCCGGTGCAGGGCAATCTCGACCCGGCGCTGCTGTTCGCCGGGTGGGAGGCGATCGAGCCCGAGATCGACCGGATCCTCGTCGAGGGCAAGGCCGCGCCTGGTCACATCTTCAACCTCGGCCACGGCGTCCCGCCGGACGCCGATCCCGAGGTGTTGCGCCGGATCGTGGAGTACGTCCAGACGAAGTCGGCTCATGTACCTGCCTGATTACGAGGTAACCCTGGAGCCGCTGACCGCGGACCACGCGGACGCCGTACTGGCCTTCGAGCAGGAGAACCGGCAGTACTTCGCCTCGTGGATCTGGGACCGCGGCGACGAGTTCTTCACGGATTACGCGACTCGCCACGCCGCCCTGCTCGCCGAGCAGGAGGCCGGCATCTGCCGCTTCCATGTGCTGGTCGACGGGTCCGGGGCGGTGGTCGGCCGGGTGAACCTGATGGATCTCGAGAACGGATCCGCCGAGCTGGGCTACCGGATCGCCGAGAAGTGGGCCGGGAAGGGCCTCGCGACGGCTGCGGTGCGAGCGTTGATCGAGCTTGCGCCGACCTACGGACTGACCGCGCTGACGGCCGGGGCTTCGGATCACAACGGCGCCTCGCAGGCGGTGCTGACGCGCAACGGGTTCCGCCCGGTCGGCAGCAGCAGCACCGACCTTGGACCTGGCACGAAGTACGAGTTGAGCCTGTGAACCGGGTTGTAGTGGTCGGTGGCGGGATCAGTGGGCTCGCGGCGGCGCACGCGCTTTCGCTCGGGCCGAACCCGCCGCGGATCACGGTCCTCGAAGGGTCGCCGCGGCTCGGCGGGAAGCTGGCCGGGGACGCGATCGAGGGTGTGCCGGTCGACCTGGGCGCCGAGTCGGTGTTGGCGCGGCGGCCGGAGGCGGTCGAGCTGATCCGGGCCGTCGGGCTCGGGGACGACCTGGTGCATCCGGCAACGACCTCGGCCGGGCTGTGGGTCGGTGACCGGATCCGCGCGATCCCGCCGACCGTGATGGGCGTCCCGGTCGATCCGGCCGCGACCGCCGACGTACTCGGGGACGCGGCCGCCGAGCAGGTCGCGCACGAGGCTCAGCTGCCCGCGCCCGCCCTGACAGAGGACGTGGCGATCGGGCGGTTCGTCGCCGAGCGGATGGGGTCCGCGGTGACCGACAAGCTGATCGACCCGCTGCTCGGCGGGGTGTACGCCGGGAAGGCCGAAGAGATCTCGCTTGCCGCCGCCGTACCCGACCTGTACGCGAAGCTGCGGACCGCGCCGAGCCTGCTCGCCGCCACGGCCGAACTGCGCGAACTGGGCCAGAAGCGCGCCGGCCAACCCGTCTTCGCCGGCCTCGTCGGCGGCATCAACCGTCTGATCGGCGCCCTCGAGCAGGACCTGACCGCCCGCGGCGTCGACATCCGCACCAAGCTCGCCGTACGCCGGATCTCGCGGACCGCCGACGGGTTCGAGCTGGAGGCGGGACCGGTGCCCGCGCCGACGTACCTGACGGCGGATGCGGTCGTGGTCGCCGTACCGGCTGCCCCGGCCGGACGGATGCTGGGGGAGTTGGTGCCCGCGGCATCGACCGAGCTGGCTGCGGTGGAGTACGCGAGCATGGCGATCGTCACACTCGCCGTCCGGAAGCGGGACTGGCCGTCGGAGGCCACCGGGTCGGGGTTCCTCGTCCCGACCGTCGAGGGCCGGACGATCAAGGCGTCGACGTACTCGCACGCCAAGTGGGCGTGGTCCGGGGAGGCCGGGGGAGAGCTCGCGGTACTGCGTGCCTCGGTCGGTCGGCTCGGTGAGGAGTACGTGCTGCAGCGGTCCGACGAGGAGCTGGTTCAGCTCGCGGTGTCCGACCTGCAGCAAGCCATCGGGCTCACTGCGCCCCCAGTCGGCTCATTGGTGACGCGGTGGGGCGGTGGTCTTCCGCAGTACGCCGTCGGGCACCTGGATCGCGTGGACCGGGTGGAGGCCGCGGTGGCCGGCGTACCCGGGCTGGCGGTCTGCGGGGCGGCGTACCGGGGTGTCGGGATCGCCGCGTGTGTGGCCTCGGGTGGCAAGGCGGCCACCCGGGTGCGGGAACACCTGAACGCATTGGAGACAATGAAGTCGTGACTGGTAAGCCGAAAGCCCGTGAGCTCAACGACGTGATCCGCTACACCCTCTGGTCGGTGTTCAAGGTCGAGACGCCGCTCGGTGACGTCGACCGGGACGAGCTGACCGCCGAGCTGAACGATCTGGTCGGGAAGCTCGCCGCCGACGACGTGGTGATCCGCGGGTTCTACGACCTCGAAGGCTTCCGGGCGGACGCCGACTTCATGATCTGGTGGCACGCGCCGACGTCGGACGCACTGCAGAAGGCGTACCACCAGTTGCGGCGTTCTCGGCTCGGGCGGCACCTGGTGCCGGTCTGGTCGCAGTTCGCCCTGCACCGCCCGGCCGAGTTCAACAAGAGCCACATCCCGGCGTTCCTGGCCGACGAGGAGCCGCGGCCGTACATCTGCGTGTACCCGTTCGTGCGGTCCTACGAGTGGTACCTGCTGCCGGACGAGGAGCGCCGGTTCATGCTCGCCGAGCACGGCAAGATGGCGCGCACCTACCCGGACGTGCGGGCGAACACCGTGGCGTCGTTCGCGCTCGGCGACTACGAGTGGATCCTCGCCTTCGAGGCCGACGAGCTGCACCGGATGGTCGACCTGATGCGGGACCTGCGCGCGTCGACGGCCCGCCGGCACGTCCGCGAGGAGATCCCGTTCTACACCGGCAAACGCGCAGAAATCAGCGAGCTGATCGCTAACCTGGTGTGATGCATCGCAAGGCTTTTCCGGTGCTTTACGTGTCCGACGTACGCCGGTCCGTCGAGTTCTACACGCTTCTCGGCTACGAATCGACGTACCAGTTCCCGCTGGAGGGGGACCCGCACTACGTCGGCCTGGAGCGCGGCGACTCGTCCCTCGGCCTGTCCGACGCGAACTGGCCCGAGGCCCAGCTCGGCATCACAGTCGGTACGGCGCCACGCTTCGAGCTGTTCGTGTACGTCGACGACGTCGACGCGGAGGTGGAACGCTTCCGCGCGGCCGGCCACCCGGTCCTGCAGGAGCCGGCCACGATGCCGTGGGGCGAGCGCCAGGCGTACCTCGCCGACCCGGAAGGCAACCCGGTGGCGCTCGCCACGCCGGTTTAGGTTCCCGGCTTCTGCAGCAGGTAGTCCTCGGCGCGCATTGACGTCGGCGGCCGGACGTCGGACGGGATCAGCTCGCGCAGGTCCCGCTCGGTGAGCTTGTCCGGGTCGCTCGAGGACAGCCGGGTGGCCTGGTTGGAGACCGCCTCCTCGAGCACGTTCCGGATGAAACGGCCGTTACCGAAGCTGTGGCCACGCGGCGCGGGCGGGATGACGGCGCGGACCTTGTCCAGCACTTCCTCGCCGTAGATCATGCCCTTCTGCCGGGCCTGCAGCTCGAAGATGCCGACCAACTGGTCGGTGTCGTACTCGGCGAACGACAGCAGCTTCGGGAACCGGGACTGCAGACCGGTGTTCGACTCCATGAACCGCTGCATCTCGCGGTGATATCCGGCGACGATCACGATGCAGTCGTTGCGATGGTCCTCCATCAGCTTCAGGATCGTCGCGACCGCTTCCAGGCCGTAGTCGCCGGGCGTGTTCTCCGGCGTCAGGCTGTACGCCTCGTCGATGAACAGGACGCCGCCGAGCGCCTCGCGGAACTTGGCCGCGGTCATCGGAGCGGTCGAACCGACGCCGGCGCCGACCAGGTCGGAGCGGTCGACCTCGACCACGTGACCCTTCTCGAGGACGCCGAGCTGGTGGTAGATCCGGCTGAGCAGACGAGCGATCGTGGTCTTCGCCGTACCGGGCTTGCCGACGAACACCATGTGCCGGGCGCGCTCGTGGCTCGGCAGGCCGAGCTCGGTGCGGCGCAGGTTCGTCTTCACCTCGGCGACCATCCGGCGGACCGCGTCCTTGACCGACTCCAGGCCGATCAGCGAGTCGAGCTCGGCCAGCGGGTTGTCGCCGAAGTCGAGCGGCGTCGGCAGCGGACCGTCGAACGGGGCACCCGCTGCGTCGCCGGCCTTGTCGTCTTCGTCCTTCTTGACGTCGTTCCAGGCGGCCGAGAGCGAGGCCTCCTGGCTGGCTGCGGCCTGGTTCTCGAGGGCGCTCCAGCGCTCCCGGTCGAGCATGCGGAACAGCGTGGTCAGATCCGGTACCTCCGGCTCCGGCCACGGCGCCCGGTTGAGGACACCGGACAGGTGTACGCCGACCCGCGCGGCGGCAGCGCCCCAGGACCGGGCGAGCGGCGCCTGGCCGTTGCGGATCGCGCGGGACATCCACTGGTTGATGTGGCCGTGCCAGGCGTGCAGCGTGAAGGTCGGGTCGATCTCCTGGAGCGCCTTGTGGACGTCGACCGCGGAGTCGCCGAGGACGGTCGCGACGGACTTCGGGATCCCGCGCAGCCCGGTGGCCAGGATCAGCTCGGCCAGCACCTGGGCGAAGTCGCCGGCGTACTCGTCCGGGCTCAGCATCAGCATCCGGGCGTGCGTGTCCCGGACCGCGTTCAACGAATAGCGCAGGGCGGCGGTGGGGCCGGCGAGCTCGGGCAGTACGGCGCGCTCGGAGTCCGTGAGCGCCTCGGTACGCCAGTACTTCGCGATGTCGTCGTACTCGCCGGTGACGTGCAGCTCGGTGAGCTCACGTTTGGCCAGGACGCGGTCGAACGCAGCGGTCAGGGCCGTGGCGCGGGCTGCCATCGGGGGAGCGTCGACGAACAGCGCGGCGACGTTGCGGGACAGCTGCAGCGCGTGCCTGCGCCCGTTCTCGCGGAAGCCGCGGGCGCCGGCGATCGCCTGCAGGTGCCAGTCGGTCTGCGCCGCGTAGATCACGTGGCCGCTGCCGCCGAGGCGGGACGACGGCCGGTAGAACTCGTGGGTGAGCTCGGTCGACAGGTCCGCGTACTCACCGTGCAGGACCGGGATCCAGCCGGTCAGCAGCGGAGCGATCTGATGGGTGTACCAGACCGCGGCGGGCGTGCCCTTGACGAAGTCCGGGAACGCCTCCGGGCGCAACGGCCGCAGCGCCTCGGGGTCGTCGGCCCAGGCCTTGAGCTGCACCCGGACGCGGGCCAGCCATTCACCCGGAACCTCCCACGGCGTCTCCGCCGCCAGCACATCGAGAACCCGCGGACTACGGACGTCGTCAGCCACCAATTTCCTTCCCCAGGATCCACCAGCCGCCCCAGTCTAGAACCCGACCGGGCCCGGCGGAGGTCAAGCCGGGTCGAGCGTGAGGCTGATGCTGTTGATGCAGTAGCGGAGGTCGGTGGGGGTGCCGTAGCCCTCGCCCTCGAAGACGTGGCCGAGGTGGGAGCCGCAGTTGGCGCAGCGGACCTCGACGCGCTTCATACCGAGGTCGTGGTCCTCGATGTACTCGACCCGGTCCTCGGCGAGCGGCGCGAAGAACGACGGCCAGCCGCAGTGCGAGTCGAACTTGGTCTCGCTCCGGAACAGCTCCGCGTCACAGGCCCGGCACTTGTACACGCCGACCGTCTTGGTGTCGGTGTACTCACCGACGAACGGCCGCTCGGTGCCGGCCTTGCGCAGCACGTGGAACTCGGCGGGGGAGAGCTCGGCCTTCCACTCCGCATCGGACTTCTGTACGGCGTACTGCTTGGTCTGATCTGTCACGTCACCAGTATCGGCGCCCGGGCAAGGAAAACCCCGCCCGGGCGCCGCACGTAAGACTCCGGTTATCTGACCCAGGAGGGCAGCGGGATCAGTTTGACCACCTGCGGGTCGTGGTCGGAGATCTGGTCCGGGAACTCCGCGTTCATGTGCACGACGTCGTACACCGACGCCGGCCGCAGGTTCTGCGAGATCAGGATCTGGTCGAGGATCTGGCTGTTGCCCTCGAACACGTAGCTGTACCGCTGGTTCAGCGGCAGCGTCCGCGGCAGGTCGATCAGCGCGGTCTTGCCCGCGCCGACCAGGATGTCCGCGGTCTCCGACCAGTCGAAGTCGTTCAGGTCACCGAGGACGACGACGTTGGCGCCCTTGTCCTTGGCCAGGATCTGGTCGACGAACCCGCGCACCGAGGCGGCCTGCTGGTGCCGCTTCTCGGCGGTCACCTGCACCGGCGGCTGGAAGCGGCCCCACAGCGGGTTGTCGCCGCCCTTGGAGCTGAAGTGGTTCACGACCACGAACACGGTCTGCCCGTGCCACTTGAACTCGCCCGCGAGCGGCACCCGGGTGGCGGCCCAGGCCGGGTTGGCTGGGTCGATCCGGCCCGGCGACGAGCTCAGGTGCGGCCGGCCGGCGGGGTCGGTGACGATCGTGGTCGGCGTCGTCGAGGTCCCGCCAGGCGTGTCGACGAACTTCACCGGCTTGTCGGTCCGGTACAGGAACGCGACCCGGATGTTGCCGCCCGGCTCACCGCCCTCCTGGTTGTTCACCGGGTCGATCTGCTTCCAGGTGTACTCCGGCCCGCCCGCCTTCACGATCGCCGCGGTCAGCAGGCCGAGCGTCTTCTCCGCACTCGTCGTACCGGAGTTGACCGCGCCGTCGTCGTCCTGGACCTCCTCGAGACCGAGGATGTCCGGCGACGCGAGGTTGTGCACGACCGCCTGCGCCAGCCCGTCGAACTTGGCGTCACCGTCGGACGGGTCCAGGTTCTCCACGTTGAACGTCGCCACCGACAGCTGCACCGGCGACGAGGCCTTGGTCGTCTCGCGCTCGACCCCGCCGTCGATCACGGTCGGCGTCGTGGTCGGCAGCAGCTTGAAGTTGCCGAACGAGTAGTCGAGGACCCCCGTCACCACACCGGCGAGCTTGTCACCGGTCTTGGCGTCCGGGATCGGCGTCAGTACGTCGTCCAGCAGCACCCGCTCCGGGTTGCTGTCGGTCTTCTGCAGCAGGATCCCGCCGCGCACCGTGCGTACGCCGGCACCAGCCGGTACGACGGACAGCTCGCGGAACGAACTCGTCGGGCCGGTGACCTCCGGCTGGTCGATGCCCAGCCACATGCCCTCCAGCGACTCCCAGAAGTCCAGGCCGTCGCCGGCCGGGTCGAACGCGGTGCTGGTCGTCTCCACGTCACCGGATGCGTCGTCCTCGATGACGGTCGACGGCGGCACGCGTCCGCCCGGTCCGACGATGGTCGGTGCCGGTACGGCGGCGGTCCCGGTCACGGTGACCTTGGGGTTGGTCAGCTCGGTGGTCGTGAGGTTCGTCGTACCGCCGGAGCCGCCCGGGCGGAACTCGGCGACCGAGCCCTCGACCGTCACGGCGTCGCCCACGGAGACCGTCGGCGCGGCGCTGGTGAACACGAACAGGCCCTCGCTGGTGGCCGGGTCGGCGTCCGGCTGCGGGTCCTGGAACCAGAACCCGTTGCTGCCCTTCACCGTCACCACACCGGTGACGTTCGCGACCTTCTTGCCGTCCAGCGGCGACCGGTGCGCGGCGCCCTGGATGTCGTGGATCTTCGCGTCGACCGGCGGTTCGGCCGGTCCACCGGTCAGCGTGCCGGGCGACGGGTTGCCCGCGGTGAAGTCGACGCTGTTGTTGTCGGTGTCCTGCTTCGGGTCGACCCGCGCGGCCGAGGTCGTGTTCGACAGGCCGGGCGCGGGTGCGGTCTCGGAGTCCGTCGCGGTGCCGTAGCCGACGTAGTCCTTGACGCCCGCGTCGGCGTGGCAGGTGGCGCCGCAGGCGAGCGCGGTCTGGTTCGTGACCAGTGCGATCTTGCCTGCGCTCGCGGACATCGGGATCGTCCCGGTCACGTTCGGCGTCGGCATCGGCTGGCCGTTGGTGCCGCCGCCCTCCTGGACCAGGTACGCCGTACCGGGCGCGATGCTGCCGGTCAGCTTCGTCACCTGCCACGTCGAGCCGGCCGAGGAGGCGTACTGGATCGACCAGCCGCTCACGTCGACCGGGGCCGAGCTGTTGTTGGTCAGCTCCACGAAGTCGTTCTGGTACGGCGCGCCGCTGTTGCCGCCACCGCCGTACACCTCGGTGATGAGCACATCGGTGGATGCAGCGTCGGCGGGCCGCGCGATCAGTACGGCGGCGCCGGCTAAGACGAGACTCGAAGTGACCACGAGAGCGCCCAGGCGGCGCCGCGGTCGGTACAGGGCAGACATGGCCCGGATTCTCACACCGGCACGAGGTCGTTCCAAGGTCCAACACGTGAACACGTGCCGAAGGCAGGGGTGATCATTCGCCGCCGCGCAGCGCCAGCAACCGGTACACCTCGACCGGCTCGGCCTTTCCCTTCAAACTGACCAGCCCGAGGGACTCGGTGCGGGCCTCCGGCAGCAACGCCTTCGTCGCCGCGCCGATCGCAACCGTCCCACCCGGAGCCTTGCCCTCGATCCGCGACGCGACGTTCACGGTGTCGCCGATCACGGTATGCGTTCTCCCACCTTCCGTCCCGAGCAGCGTCACGGACGCGATCCCGCTGTTGATCCCGACCCGGAACCGCGGCCAGTTCGGATGCGCGTCCTGTACGGCGGCGGCCGCCGCCTGCAGTGCGAGCCCGGCCTCGCCCGCTCGCTGCGCGTGGTCCGGCTGGTCACCACGCTTGTTGAACGTCACCATCAACGCATCGCCGATGATCCGGTCCACGTCGCCGCCGTGCCGTCGCACGACCTCCGGTACGACGACCTTGAAGTACGTGTTGAGCATCGCCGTGACCTCGGACGGGTCATGCTGCTCCGAGAACGACGTGAACCCCTGCAGGTCCGCGAACAGCACGCTCAGCTCGCGCCGTCCGGACACCGTGTCCGCCTGGTACAGGTCCGCGAACCGCTCCTCGTACCACTGGATCCGCACCCCGACGACGACCAGCACGAACGCGCTGAGCATCAGCACGTGCCACTCCCACCACGACAACGCCCAGTTCCGGGCGAACACCAGCGCGATCATCGCCTCGCCGAGCAGTACGAACGCGGCGATCATCGACAGCAGCATCAGCGACGGCCGCGCCCACCACGTCCGCAGGTACCTCGCCGCGGCCACGCCGTACAGCAGAATCGTCGGTACGGCGAGCACGGTGAGGATGCCGTCGGCAACTTCCGGGACGGATGTCGCGTGCAGCGGCCACAACCGCAGCACCGAAGCGGTCGCCCATAAGGCCATCAGCACGAGCAGACCGACCCGCAGCCTTCGCCCCCAGGTGATGCCGGAGACGGTCAGGCTCGACAGGAACGCGAACACCGACGCCAGCGCGACACCCACTGGGGTCGCGAGCGTGAAGCCGACGTTCGGCGTGTCCAGCAGAACCTTGGGCGTCGCCAGCGCGTGCAGTCCGAGGAAGCCTGACGCGGACAGGAACGCGAGCGAAACGAACAGGACGCGCGCGTCACCTCGCCGCAGTGCCGCGGCGCCGGTCGTATAGGCGAGTACGGCGCTCAGCGCGGCAGTCAGCAGCACAAGCCAGAAATGCGCCGGATGGTGCTCCCAATGCACGTCGAGCCGTGGCTGCTGCAGCAACAGCACAAGTCCCACGAGCGGCAGCACCAGCACCAGGGCGGTCAGCCCGACCATGGCCGGTGTGTAGACGAACTTCCGCTCAGGCATCCGAGCGGACCTTGAGATGCGTGTGGATCTGCGAGACCACCACCGATCCCTCACCGACCGCCGACGCCACCCGCTTCACCGACTCGCTCCGTACGTCGCCGACCGCGAATAGCCCCGGAACGGTCGTCTCGTACGGCTGCGGCGGCCGATCCTCGGGCCACCGGGGATCCGCGGCGGCATCGGACCCGGTCAGCACGAAACCGTGCGCGTCCCGCGCCACCTCGGCCGGCAGCCAATCGGTTCCCGGCACCGCGCCGATCATCACGAACAGCCCGTCGATCGGAACCGTCTCCTCGTCACCGGTCGGCCGATCCCGCAGTACGACGTACTCCAGCCGCCCGTCGCCACCGCCGCCGGTCACCTCGCTCGACGCCCGGACGAACACGTTGTCGGCGGCATCGATCGCGTCGATGAGGTACTTCGACATGCTCGCCGTCAGATCCCCACCGCGGATCACCAGCAGCACCCGGCGGCAGTACCGCGCGAGGTGCAGAACCGCCTGCCCGGCCGAGTTCCCGCCACCGACCACGCACGCGTCCCGATCCTGCAAGCCGTGCGCCTCGGAGACGCTCGCGCCGTAGTACACCCCGGCGCCTACGAGCTTCTCCAGCGACGGTACGTCGAGCCGGCGGTAGGACACGCCGCTCGCGAGCACGACCGCCCGCGCCGTGACCTCACCCGCCGCCTCGATCGCGGCGACGAACTGATCGCCACGCTTCTCCAGCCGCTCCACAGTCCGCATCAACACGAAATGCGCCCCGAACACCCACGCCTGCTGGTATCCGCGCTGTGCCAGCTCCGACCCGCGAATGCCGCGCGAGAACCCGAGATAGTTGCGGATCAGCGAACTCGTCCCCGCCTGTCCGCCGATGGATTCACGCTCCACGACGAGCGTCCGCAACCCCTCGGACGACCCGTACACCGCCGCGGCCAGCCCGCCCGGTCCGGCACCGACGACCAGCAGGTCGAACGACCGGTCCGCGTCGGGGGCCAAGGTGGTCGGCACGCCCCACGCTTCGGCGATCTCCGCGTCGGTCGGATCGTGCAGGACCGGGCCGCCGACCGCAGGCATCCACACCAGCACCCCGTCGCCGGGATCCGCCTCGCCGATGTACTCGAGGGCGTCGTTCGCGAGCGCCGAACCACTGTCCCGGAACGCGCTCGGGATCCCGTTGCGGGCCAGCAGACTGCGCACGGCCTGACCGCGCACCGACGTACTGGCCGCGATCACGACCACCTCACGGAGGTTCGCGACCTCGTACCGCGACCACTCCTGGACGAACTCCGCCACGGTGCGGTGGAACAGCTCGTCGTGCGCGATCCACGGCTTCAGCACGTAGTAGTTGATGTCGCCGACCGACATCGCGGACAGGATCGCCGACGCCGTCGTACGCTCCGCCCAGGCACCCCACTCGATCAGCAGCGCCCGCCGCGCGTCGGGATGCAGTGTCCGCGACGCCGCGAGAATCTCGCCCCGTTCGTCGTCCGGGAGCGCGTGGTCGACCATCACCACGGCGACTCGCTGCCCCCAGTCGTGCGCGCGCCGTAGGCAGTCGAGCGCGGCCGCCGCCGTCAGCTCGCCGCGGACCCGGAAGTCCGCGCCGAAGCCGCGATCCAACTCTGTCTCGCACCGTTCCAGACGCTCCGGGTCAGCGTCGACAACCAGCAGCACCGGCCGCGCAGTACGCAGCCGAGACCCACCCCCGGGCACCCCACCCATGTTTGCGACGGTAGGTCCGCGCAAACACCGTGGCAATGCAATAAAGGGGGTCAAAACGTTTGTTCGTCGAGTCCTGTCCGCCCCAGTGGGACAGGACCCGACGAAACCCCACTAGTTGACGCTCACACCCGACCACGTCGCGGCGACGGCGGCGCGCTCGGGGCTGCTCGCGCCGTACAGGTCGGTGGCCGCGTTCAGCGTCGCGGTCCGGGCCTGGGCGTACGTCGTACCGCTCGTCATGTACGTCGTCAGCGCGCGGAACCAGATCTTGCCGAGCTTGTCATGCCCGATACCGGTCAGTGTGGTGCCGTTGCAGGTCGACCCGTTGTGCGGCAGTCCGCCGATCGTCTTCGCGCCGGTGCCCTCGGCCAGCAGGTAGGCGAAGTGGTTCGCCACACCGGACGAGTAGTGCACGTCGAGGTTACCCACGCCGGACGACCAGCAGTCGGCGGAGTTGCCGTCCTTGCTCGGCTTGTCCATGTACCGCAGCGCCGGGCGGTCCTTCATGATCTTCTCGCCGATGTAGTAGTCGCCCGGGTCGGCGGCGCTGTTGGAGTAGAACTCGACCAGGGTGCCGAAGATGTCGCTGGTCGCCTCGTTCAGGCCGCCGGACTCACCGGAGTAGGTGAGGTTCGCGGTGTGCTCGGTGACGCCGTGGGACATCTCGTGGCCGGCCACGTCGATCGAGACCAGCGGACCCGCCACGACGTTGTCGCCGTCGCCGTACGTCATCTGCTTGCCGTCCCAGAACGCGTTCACGTAGTTCGAGCCGTAGTGCACGCGGCTCGGGACGCCCTTGCCGTCGCCGAAGATCCCGTTCCGGCCGTGGACGTTCTTGTAGTAGTCGTACGTCGTCGCGGCGCCGTAGTGCGCGTCGACGGCGGCGGTGGCGCGGTCGGAGTTGAGGCCGGTGCCCCAGTGGTTGTCCGCGTCGATGAACTTGGTCGGGGCCGTGCAGCCGAAACCGAAGAGCTGGCACAGGACCGAGTCGGTCTTGTTGTTCGCGTCTGCGGTGAAGCCGCCGCCACGGGTCGCGTCGGTCAGCGTGAAGCCGCCGGTCGCCGTGGAGGTCTGGAGCGGCACGGTCCCGCTGTACAGGCTCTTGCCGTCACCGGTCGCGGTCTCGATGTGCTGCTCGCTGACCAGCTTCGCGCCGGTCAGGGCGTCGATCGTCGTCGTGACGCGGCTCGGCGTACCGTCGGCCTGGGTGCCGGCCGCTGTAACCAGGTAGGCCAGCCGCGGCGCACCCTTGCGGGCCTCGATCACCAGACTCGGCTTGCCGTCGGCCTTCAGACCCTTGGCGAGCGCCTTCGCGGCAGCGGTCGCGCTGCTGAGCTTCGGCGTACGGGCGACGTTCGCGCTCCTGCCCAGCGACAGGCTGGCCCCCTTGAAGGCGCCGTCCTTCGACTGGTGCACGACCACGTCACCGCCGAGGACCGGGAGACCCCCGATCGTGCGGTCCATCCGGACGTGGCTGGAGCCGTCCTTGTCGACGATCACGTCCTTGACCACGAACGCGTCGGCCGTGGTGGCCCGCAACGCGGTCAGGTTGCTGCTGATCGCTTCCTTGGCCTTGGCAACGGCCGCGGCGGGGGTGGGGACAGGGGATGCCGTTGGCGCGCCGGTCGCTGTGGTGGCACTCGTCAGGCCTAGGGCGGTAGCGGTCACCACTGCCGTGGCGGCGGCGATCAGGGCGGATCTGTTCATCCTCGCGCTCCTTGTCAGGTGTCCCGGAGGCCTCACGCCCCAGGAACGAGGTGCAGGAACGTTACCGCCCAGTCACCTACCGTGGCCAGAGGTCGAGAAAAGTTGCCTTTCCCGTGCGCCCAACGGAAATTCTCCGGTTTTGTCCGGCTGGGGGGATACGGTCACCGCATGGCGAAGAGCACAGCGGTGATGCTCACCGTGGGGGACCGGGAGGTCCGCGTCTCCAGTCCCGATCGAGTGGCCTACGAGGCGACCGACTGGGCCGCGGAGGTCACCAAACTGCAGGTCTGCGAGTACTTCGTCGCGGTGGCTCCCGCGTTCATGCGGGCGTCCGGCGACCGTCCGGTGGCACTGGAACGCTGGCCAGGTGGGTGGCGCGAAGGAATGACGCTCTCGGTGGACGCGACCGGCCGCCAGACGGGGGACGGCTTCTACTCCAAGCGGCTCCCGAAGGGTGCGCCCGACTGGCTCGAGACCTGTCGCGTCCTGACGCCGAACGGACGCCCGATCGACGAGCTGTGCCTGAGCGAGCCTGCCGCCGCGGTGTGGGCCGCGCAGATGGGCACGCTGACCTTTCACCCATGGGCCGTCCGCAGCAGCGATCTCGACCGCCCGGACGAGTTGCGCCTCGACCTCGATCCGCAGCCCGGCGCGACCTTCACCGACGCCCGGCGGGTGGCCGGCGTCGCCCGTGAACTCCTCGAGGAGCTGGGCCTGCGCGGATATCCGAAGACCAGCGGCAACCGGGGCATCCACATCTACGTCCGGATCCGGCCCGAGTGGAGCTTCGACGAGGTCCGGCACGCCGCAATCGGCCTCGGCCGCGAGCTCGAACGCCGCGACGACGGCGTGACCACCGCCTGGTGGAAGGAGGAACGCGGCGAGGCGTCGATCTTCCTCGACTTCAACCAGAACCTTCGGGACCGCACGGTCGCGGGCGCCTGGTCGCTCCGGCCGCGACCGGGTGCGCCGGTGAGTACGCCGATGACCTGGGAGCGACTCGCCGACGTCGACGACCCGCGGGCGTTCAACCTGCACACGGTTCCCGACTACCTCGCCGACGGCGATCCGTGGGCGGACATGGACGACACGGCGTACCCGCTGGAGCCGTTGCTGCGGTTGTGGGAGGAGCTTCCCGGCGGCGAGCTGAACTTCCCGCCGGACTACCCGAAGATGCCGGGGGAGCCGCCGCGGGTCCAGCCGAGCAAGAAGGTCGCCGAGCACTGGGACGAGCAAGGTAACCGCATCGCGGACTGACACTTTGGCGGCGTGTCTCGGCGGATGGGTGTCAATGGGGGTGAGGCTGGTCAGAAGGCGCGGAGGGCGCCGCCGTCGATCGGGATGATGGTGCCGGTGAGGTACGACGCTGCGGGGGACAGGACGAACGCGGCAACGCGGCCGAACTCGTCGGGGGTGCCGTAGCGGCGCAGCGGGATGGTCTTCTCCGAGGCCCGCCGGGTCGCGTCGGGGTCGCCGCCGCGGGCGTCCAGCTCCTTCAGGCGGTCGGTCGCGATCCGGCCCGGCAGCAGGCCGTTCACCCGGATCCCGTTCGGGCCGAGCTCGTCCGCGAGCGTCTTGGCCACCATCGCGAGACCGGGCCGCAGACCGTTCGAGATCGCCAGGCCGGGGATCGGGGACTTCACCGACGACGAGAGCACGAACGCGATCGAGGTGTCCTCGGCACCGGCCCGGGCGACCGCGCGCGCGATCCGCAGACTGCCGAGGAACACGCTGTCGAACGCGGCCCGCCAGTCCGCCTCGTCCGTCTCGAGCGCGGTCCCGGCCCGCGGCCCGCCGACGCTGATCAGCGCGCCGTGCAGTGCGCCCCACTTGGCGATCGCGGTCGCGGCCAGCCGTTCGGCGCTGTCCGGGTCGGCGTTGTCGACGGGGATCCCGACGACGTTCCCGCCGAGGGCCGACAGTTCCGCCGCCGCACGCGTGATCGACTCCTCGTTGCGGCTGGAGATCACCAGCCGGGCGCCTTCGGCAGCCAGCGCCTTGGCAGTGGCGAAGCCGAGTCCGGCACTCGCGCCGGTGACGATGTACGTGCGATCACGCAGTCCGAGGTCCACACCACCATCCTGCCGCACCACACCCGGCCGCGCATCTCGTGCCGATGGCAAGCACCGTCGTTGCGCAAGGCAACGGGCAGTCCTCAGTCGGCGGCTGCGTGCGCCTGGGACCGTTCGGCGGCTTCGGGCTGCTGCTCCGCGGGCTTCTCGGCGGTCGCTTGCTGCCGGGAGAAGTAGACGAGTCCACCGAGGGCCAGCAGCGCGAAGAAGAACCACTGCAGGGCGTAGAAGAAGTGCGGGCCGTCGTCGATCTCCGGGCCGGGGAACGTCGCGAACGAAGGGTCGTTCGCCGGCTCCTGCTTGTCGACCATGACGTACCCGTCGTACAGGTTCAGCCCGAGCACCTTCGCGTAGTCCGGGCCGTTGATGAGTCGCGCCGTACCGTCGTCCGGGGTTCCGCCGTTCGTGTGGCCGCCGCGTTCGCTGCGCTGCAGGCGGCCGGTGACGGTCACCTCGCCGGCCGGTACGGCGGGAACGTGCAGCGGCATCAGCTCCGAGCTCTGGCGCGCCAGGAAGCCGCGGTCGACCAGGACCGCCTTCCCGTCCGCGAGGACCAGCGGCGTGACGATCTCGAAGCCCGGCTTGTCCTGCAGGTTGCGGTACTTCAGGACGACCTGCTTCGAGGCGTCGTACCGCCCGGAGAGCACGACGGTGCGCCACGCGTGCTGGTCGCCGACGACGCCCGGCGGACCGAGGATCTGGTCGATCGGGGCAGCCGGGGCGGCCAGGTTGGTCCGGGTCACCGTGTTGCGTGCCTTGCGTTCGTCGAGGCGGTGCAGCTGCCAACGACCGAGCTCCACGCACACGCCGGCGAGTGCGATAACAGCCAGCGCGGCGACGATCCAACGGATGTTCAGCAAGCGACCCACGTCTCGAACTTAAGCCATGCCCTGAAACGACCGACGCCCGGCACGTACGCTGGGGTCGTGACGGCGATCCAGGAAGCAACGCGAACGGGTCTGGCGGACCGCTACGGCCGGTCGGCGACCGACCTGCGGGTGTCGCTCACGGACCGCTGCAACCTGCGCTGCACGTACTGCATGCCGGAAGAGGGCCTGGACTGGCTCGCGAAGCCCGAACTGCTCACGGACGACGAGGTCGTCCGCCTGGTTTCGGTCGCGGTCACGCAGCTGGGCGTCCACGAGATCCGCTTCACCGGCGGCGAACCGCTGCTACGCCGCGGGCTGGTCGACATCGTCGCCCGTACGACGGCACTCGCGCCGCGTCCCGAGGTGTCGCTGACCACGAACGGGATCGGCCTCGCCCGGCAGGCCGCCGCGTTGAAGGACGCCGGCCTGGACCGGGTGAATGTGAGTCTCGACACCGTCGACCAGGAAACGTTCAAGGAACTCACCCGCCGGGACCGTTTGCGGGACGTGATCGCCGGGCTGGAGGCCGCGCACGACGCCGGCCTCACGCCCGTGAAGGTCAATGCGGTCCTCATGCGCGGCGTGAATGACGCGGGCGCACCGCAATTGCTGGAGTTCTGCCTCGAGCGCGGTTACGAACTGCGGTTCATCGAGCAGATGCCGCTGGATGCGCAGCACGGCTGGGACCGGTCGACGATGATCACGGCGGACGAGATTCTCGCAATGCTCACCGAGCGGTTCCACCTGACGCCGGACGACGCGTCGAAACGCGGAAGTGCGCCGGCCGAGTCGTTCCTGGTCGCCGGCGGACCGCAGACGGTCGGCATCATCGCCTCCGTCACGCGGCCGTTCTGCGGGGACTGCGACCGGGTCCGGCTGACCGCCGACGGGCAGGTCCGGGACTGCCTGTTCGCGCGCACCGAGTCCGACCTGCGGACCGCGCTCCGCGACGGCGCCGACGACGCCGAACTGGCCGACCGCTGGCGTCGCGCGATGCTCAACAAACTTCCGGGTCACGGCATCAACGACCCGAGCTTCCTGCAACCGTCCCGCCCGATGTCCGCGATCGGCGGTTGAGTGCCCGCGAGCGGAGCTCGCAATCCCACGCCGTTCCGGCCCAATCCGGAAATGTGGTTTTTCGCTACGCGGCATTCACGCGCTGAATGGCTGCACCTCGCGCAGGAATGATCTGCGGTCGAGGAAGTCGGACAAGCTGTCCTTGTGTTCGTCGCAGGCCAGCCAGGTCTTGCGCCGGTCGGGGGTGTGGATCTTCGGGTTGTTCCACAGCACTGCCCAGGTGGCCGGGTTGCCGCAGCCCTTGGCCGAGCAGACCGCGGGCGTACCTTCTTCACTCATCCGCGGGTGCCATTCCTCTGCATTCCTGATGCCTCAATAATCAATAGCCTGGGCAAAATGAAGCGACGTCGGACAGCCACGGGGGGAGCCGTCCGACGCCGCATCAAGTCCCTGAATTCCACTCATGAACTTCAGAGCACGCGGGAGATTCTGACACGGATCAGTCCAAGTTTTCCAGTCCCGGCCATGATCACTTTTCGGTGTCGGCCGGACGGTCCTGAAAAGTGTCCCGAGGAGTGTCGTCTTCAGTGGGTACGACGACCGTCGGGCGCTCCCCGATCGAGGGCCGCGCGGGCGCGACGTACGGCACCGCTGCGGGTGTCGTCACGGACCGATGGGCGTTCGCCAGGACCACAGCGAAGTACGGCAAGGCGATCGCGCCGACGACGAACAGCCAGCGCCACGGCGACGGAGTGATCACGGCGAGCACGAAGCAGACGATCCGGATCGACATCATCCACGCGTAGCGCACGATCCGGCTGTCCAGATCCTCGGACCGGCCGGGTTGCGCACTGGTCACCGAGATGACGGTCGCGTCGCTGCGCTCATGGCGTTTCGACATCTATCCTCCTCACCAGGAACAACGGTACGCCGCGCCGACCGCCCCGGCGCAGCCGGATGGAGAGAGGTTCGTCATGACCGATCGCACCTACCGGGTCACGGAGATCGTCGGCACCTCGAAAGAGGGCATCAACCAGGCGATCACCAACGGCATCGCCCGGGCCGGCGAGACCCTGCGGCACCTCGACTGGTTCGAGGTCGGCGAGATCCGCGGCCATATCGAGGACAACCAGATCGACCACTACCAGGTGACCATGAAGGTCGGCTTCCGCCTCGAAGACTCCTGAGCCGGCCCGCCCGTTCGTCGAGTCGTGGGATTCGGCGGAGACACGCCGTACTCGGGGGCCTCGATCCACGACTCGCGGTTGACAGCGGAAGCCATTCGCCACGACTCGACCCAGCTGGGTCTGCACGCCACGGTCCGGTCCCGGACCGGGCGCGACGAGGGCCTCTGGCTGGGGAGGTGGACGGTCCGGAGGGCCGGGTAACCCCTTGCGCGGAGTGGGGGTGGATTCGCGATAGCGTTCCTCCGTCCGACGATGTGAGGAGGGCTTGTGGGTAGGTCTGTGCTGGTGACCGGCGGTAGCCGTGGGATCGGGCTGGCGATCGCGACCGCGTTCAAAGAGGCGGGCGACCAGGTCGCCGTCACGTACAACACGAGCCCGCCGCCGGAGGGCTTCCTGGGCGTGCAATGCGACATCACCGACCAGGCGCAGGTCGACGCCGCCTTCGACACGATCGCGGAGCAGCACGGGCCGGTCGAGGTGCTGGTGGCGAACGCCGGTATCACCCGCGACACACTGCTGCTGCGGATGTCCGACGACGACTGGGACGCGGTCATCGAGACCAACCTCACCGGGTCGTTCCGGGTCGCGCGCCGGGCCGCGAAGGGCATGCTGCGGCTGCGCAAGGGCCGGATCGTCTTCATCTCGTCCGTGGTCGGCCTGCTCGGCTCGCCCGGCCAGGTGAACTACGCGGCCAGCAAGTCCGGCCTGATCGGCATGGCCCGCTCGATCGCCCGCGAGCTGGGCAGCCGCGGCATCACCGCGAACGTGGTCGCGCCCGGCTTCGTCGAGACCGACATGACCGCGGTCCTGCCGGAGGAGACCCAGAAGCAGTACCTGAGCCAGATCCCGCTCGGCCGCTTCGGTCTGACCGAGGAGATCGCGAACGCGGTCCGCTGGCTGTCGTCGGAGGAGGCCGGCTACATCACCGGCGCGGTGATCCCGGTCGACGGCGGCATCGGCATGGGCAACTGAGAAACCTTCACTAGAAAGGGCATGCCGGTGGGCATCCTCGACGGCAAGCGGATCCTGGTCGCCGGAGTCACCCTCGACTCGTCGATCGGCTTCGCCACGGCCAAGGTGGCGCAGGAACAAGGCGCCACCGTGCTGATCTCGAACTTCGGCCGCGCGCTCAGCATCACCAAGCGGATCGCGAAACGGCTGCCGACCGAGCCTCCGGTGCTGGAGCTCGACGTCACGAACGCGGACCACCTGGCCGCGCTGCCGGACGCCGTCCGTGAACATGTCGACGGGCTGGACGGGGTCGTGCACTCGATCGCGTACGGGAACCCGGAGACGATCCTCGGCGGCAAGTTCCTCGAGGGTCCGTGGGACGACGTGGCGCAGGCCGTCCACGTGTCGGCGTACAGCCTGAAGGCGCTGGCCGTGACCTGCGCGCCGCTGATGAGCCGTGGCGGCAGCGTCGTCGGGATGACCTTCGACGCGACCGTGGCCTGGCCCGGGTACGACTGGATGGGGGTGGCCAAGGCCGCTCTCGAGTCCACCAGCCGGTACCTGGCGCGCGACCTCGGCGCCCAGGGCATCCGGTGCAACCTGGTCTCGGCCGGTCCGCTGAAGACCCTGGCCGCGAAGGCGATCCCGGGCTTCGAGAAGTTCGAGGAGCCGTGGCTGGACCGCGCCCCGCTGGGCTGGGACCCGTCCGACCTGGAGCCGACCGGGCGCACCATCGTCGCTCTGCTCAGTGACTTCTTCCCCGCGACCACCGGCGAGATCATTCACGTCGACGGCGGCTACCACGCGATGGGAGCGTAGTGGCAACTTCCTTGGTAGAGCTCCGCGTTCTCGACGGCGCCAATCTCTACTTCAGCCGCGCCGCGATCAAGCTGACGCTGGACGTGTCGGCGATCGCGGACGCGCCCGCGCCCTCGGCGAAAGCCTATGGACAGGCGATCGGTCTCGGCACCACCCGGCCGGGCCGGATCGGGTCCGGGTTCCGGCAGCGGTTCGCGATCCGGGTCGTTGGTCACGTCGTACGGCGGATCGCCCGGGAGGCCGGGATCGGGCGGATCGGCGTCCGGGTCCGCCCGGAGTCCGACGTACGGCGGCTCGTGGTGGCGTTCCCGTGGGCGCACGAGGGACGGGCGCGGGCGCTCGGGGCGGCGATCGTCGAGGTGCTGGACGCGTTCGGGGCCGACGATCTGAGTGAGTTGATCGCGGCCGTGGGCGAGCGGGTGCGGGACGAGCCGCCGGGCAACCCGCCGCCGACGCTGCGGCCGAAGGTGCCGGTCGTCGCGGTGACCGGGACGAACGGCAAGACCACGACCTCGCGGATGATCGCGCACATCGGGCGTGCCGCCGGGCTGCACGTCGGCTGGTCGAGTACCGACGGCGTGTACTTCGACGGCGAACTGGTGAAGTACGGCGACTTCTCCGGGCCGAGCGGCGCCGGGCAGGTGCTGTCCCAGCCGGGGATCCAGCTCGCGGTGACCGAGACCGCCCGCGGCGGGATCCTGCGCCGCGGGATCGGCGTCGCGTACAACGACGTCTCGGTGGTCACCAACGTGAGCGCGGACCACCTCGGCCTGGGCGGGATCGACACCGTCGACCAGCTCGCCGAGGTGAAGGCGGTGATCACGCGGATCACCCGGCCGCGCGGCTGGTGTGTGGTGAACGGCGACGACCCGCGGACGTTCGCGATGCGGCTCGGTTCGCCGGCCAAGTGCTGGGTGTTCTCCCGCGACTCCGACTCCCCGTCGATCCGGACCGTGCTCGACGAAGGCGGCCGGGCGACGACCGTGCTGGACGGGTTCGTCACGGTGCTCGACAACACCCGCGACCCGGAGCCGTTGCTCAAGGTCGTCGACGTACCGATGACGCTGTCCGGCCTGTCGCACTACAACGTCGAGAACACGCTGGCCGCGGCGTCGGCGGCGCTCGGTCTGGGGTTGCCGCGGGCGGCGGTGGTCGAGGGCCTGACCACGTTCGCGCCGAACGAGAACAACCCCGGCCGGATGAACATGTACTCGCTGCGCGACTTCACCGTCGTCATCGACCTCGCCCACAACGAGGCCGGGCTGGAGGCGTTGCTCGAGATCATGAACGGCGTCCGTCCGGCCGGCGGTCGGCTGATGCTGGCGCTCGGATCGCCGGGGGACCGGGCCGACGACATGGTCGCGACACTCGGCGCGATGGGTGCGCGGGCGACCGACCGGGTGGCGATCGGCCACAAGAGCGACTACCTGCGCGGACGGCCGCCGGAGGAGCTCGAGGCGGTGTTCCGCGAGGGCGCGGCGTCGGTCGGCGTGGACGACGTACCGGCGTTCCCGACCGAGCTGGCGGCGGCGCAGGCGCTGGTCGCCGAGGCGCGGGCAGGGGATGTGGTGGCGGTCATGTCTCTGCAGGATCGGGCGAGTCTTGACAGCTGGTTGCGGTCCGAGGGAGCTACTGTCGACACACCGGAGACCTTGAAGAGCAAGGTCGAGAGAGCCCAGCACTAGCCCCGTCCGCCCCCTTGACCGGGATGGTTGGGGTGGGAACGGGGTTGTGATGCGCTACCTGTGGTCGATTCCGGCCGCGGTGGTCGCCTGGTTCGTGGGCGGCTTCTCCGCGACGTATCTGAAGGGCCTGCCGGAGGGTACGACGTACTTCGTGCCGCCGCGGATCGATCTGGTGGTGCTCGGCGGGATCGCCGGCGGCGTACTGGCCGGGCTGCTGATCGGGCGGATCCGGATCGCCGTACCGGTCGTGCTGGTCGTTGCCGCGGGCATGTGGTGGCTGACCGGGAACTCGTTCGGACAGCGCGATCTGCTGATCACGTTGCTGGTGGCAAGTGCTCTGGGCGGGTTCTTCGGTGCCCTGGGCACCAGGAGTTCGGTGGTCGCGGCGTTCGCGCTGGCGCTGCCGGTGGCCTGGACCGCGCTGCGGCCCGCCGAGCAGTTGGCCGACTGGCGGTGGCTGTGGCAGTTGAACGGTCTGTTGGTCGGCGCCGGGCTCGCGGTGCTGCTGTACGTCGCGTGCTGGAAGCGCGGCTGGCGGTCGGTGGGGTCGTGGATCCCGCTGACCGCGTTCTACCTGGCGTGCTTCGGCATCGTCGCGTCCGTGCGGTTGGTGAGCCAGTCGACCGGGAAGCCGATGGACGCGGTCGGTGACGCGTCGACGGAGGCGTTCTTCCAGTCGTTCGAGCCGCTGCTGCGCGAGTACTGGCCGTGGATGGTGGTCGGGGTCCTGCTCGCGATTCCGATGGTGGCGCTCAAGCTCCGCGCCCTGCCGCCGCCACCGCCGCCCGTGGACCCGTACGCCGACAAGTCGAACGACGCCGTACTGTCCGACGACCTCGACTGGATCGACCAGGACGAGCCCCGTCGGCGACTGCTCCCACGTCGCCAGCCGGTGAACTAGCCGAGAAGTTTCTGGCCGAGCCACCCGCCGGGCTGGAAGCCGGGTGGGAGGGCGAAGACCGCGGAGCCGATCGCGGTGGTCCACTCGTTGAGCGCGTCGACAGCGTCCAGGCGCGCGAGCAGCGGGAGGAACTGGCCCGCGACGTCGGCCTGGTGGCTGAGGAAGATCAGGCCGGACTCGCGGGTCGCGCCGGTGTCGTGGACGTAGTTCAGGCCCTTGCGGAAGATGCGGCGCCCGTCGTTCTCACTGTGGTGCGCGAGGCGGGCGTGCGCGTTCTGCGCGATGACGAGCTTGCCGTCGGCGTCGCGGGCCTCGAGGTCGAGTTCGTCGTGTTCGGCGGTGCCGGTGAGCGGTGCGCCGGTGGAGAGTTTGCGGCCGACGGCGCGTTCCTGCTCGGAGCGGGCGAGTTCGTCCCAGGCGTCGAGGTTCAGCCGGATCCGCCGTACGACGAGCGTCGTACCCCCGCGGAACCAGTCGGGCCCGTCGGCGGACCACACGGTCTGGTCGAATTCCGGCGTACCGAAGGCGGGGTTGCCGGTGCCGTCGACCTGGCCGAACAGGTTGCGCCCGGTGACTGGTTTGCCGTCCGGGCCGGTGCTGTCCCAGAAGCCGGTCTGGCGCCAGAGCGGGGTCGCGAACGGTTTCGCGTCCGCGATCAACCGGCGTACGGCGTGCACGACGCTGACCGTGTCGTCGGCGCCGACCATCACCAGTAGGTCACCGCCCGACCAGGCGGGCTCCAGGCGGTCGTGCTTCATCACCGGCAGGTCGTCGAGGCCCGGCGGCCGCCGGCCGGTCAGCTCGAACACCCGCGGCCCGAACCCGACCGTCACCGTCACGCCCTTGTTGGCCACCAGCTCCGGCGCTGCCTGCCCATCGGCCAACGCGACGAGGTCATTCGTCCAGAGCCGCATCAACCGCCCGAGCCCGACCCGATCGGTCCCGAGCCTGAAGCTCACCAACTCGGCCGCAGCGGGCGCGGCCAGAGCAATCCCCGCCTGGTGCTCGCCGTACGGCGAAATCGTCCGCGAAACAGGCGTCTCGGGATCGTTGTCGAGAGCAACAACGGCGCCTGCTGTGGCCGCGGCGCCTGCGGCGGCCGCACCGGCGTACCCGAAGAACTGTCGTCTGGTGGTCACTTGACGCTGGGCGTCTCCTCGGTGACCTCTTCGTCGGGCTGTACGAAGTCGGGGTCACCGCCCTCGTCGCCGGACCGGGCCCCGGCCTGCGCCAGGTGCGACACCGACTCGAGCTCGGCGAGGACCGACTGATGCTGATCGACGCACAGGATCACGAGATCACCCGGGTTCGACAGGCCCAGCGCGTACCGCACGGCTTCGAGTTCGTCGAGTACGACGTCCACCCGGCGGCACCGCGCGCCGCTGTCCATCGCGGCCTGTACGCCGGCCCGCACCAGTCCTGCCGACTCGCCGCGCTTGCGCCCGCGGAGCCGGGCGTCCTCGCGGACGACGACCACGTCGAAGTGCTGCGCCGCGACCTCACCGAGTTCGCGGATGTCGTCGTCGCGCCGGTCGCCCGCGGTCGCGATCACGCCGATCCGCGACGGCCGCCCGACTTCGGACGACGCGCTCAGGCTCTCCCCGATCCGGTCGACGAAGTCGCCGAGCATCCGCATCGCGGGCGCGTTGTGGCAGTAGTCGACGATCACGGTCCGCCCGTCGACGTCGATCTCGTTCAGCCGGCCCGGCGACAGGTAGTACGACGTACTGAACGTCCGCAGCCCCTGCCGGATGTCGTGCAACGGCGCACCCGCCGCGAACGCCGCCGCGGCCGCCGCCATCGCGTTCTGCACGTTCATCATCGCCCGCCCGCCGAACGTTGCCGGCAGCAAGTGGGTCCACGCGAGCTGCATCGACCGGCGGCCGTGCCGCACCACGATCATGTCGCCCAGGTCCGAGCGCTCCAGCACCACGGCCCGCCCGCCCCGACGGCAGTGCCCCTCGATGTAGTCGCGGACCTCGCTGCCCGGCTCGGCCATGCTGAACCACACGACCTGCCCCGAGCACTTCCGGCGCATCTTCCGCACCAGCGGGTCGTCGGCGTTCAGTACGGCGTACCCGGTCCGCGGTACCGCCTCGACCAGCACGGCCTTCACGTCGGCCAACTGCTCGAGCGTGTCGATCCCGCGCAGGCCGAGGTGGTCCGGCTGCACGTTCAGTACGACCGCCACGTCGTTGCGCTCGTACCCGAGTCCCTCGCGCAGGATCCCGCCGCGCGCCACCTCGAACACCGCGAAGTCGACGCGCGGGTTCTGCAGCACCATCCGCGCGGACTTCGGGCCGGACGCGTCCTGCCGGATCACCAGCCGCTCGTCGATCACGATGCCGTCGGTCGACGTCATCCCGACCTTGCGGCCCATGCCCTTGAAGACGTGGCTGATCATTCGCGACGTGGTCGTCTTGCCGTTCGTCCCGGTGACCGCGACGATCGGGATGCGGCTGACCGCGCCGGGCGGGAACAGCATGTCCACCACCGGCTTCGCGATGTACTGCGGCTCGCCGATCGTCGGGTTGGTGTGCATCCGGAACCCGGGCGCCGCGTTCACCTCGCAGATCGCGCCGCCGGTCTCCCGCACCGGCTGGGTGATGTCCGGGCAGATGAAGTCGATGCCGGCGATGTCGAGCCCGATCATCCGGGCCGCCTCCTCGGCGATCTCGACGTTCTCCGGGTGCGCCTCCCAGGTCCGGTCGATCGAGATCCCGCCGGTGGACATGTTGCCGGTGAGCGTCAGCTTCACCATCACATCCTCCGGCGGTACGTCGTCCAGCTCGAACCCCTGGTCGCGCACCAGTTGCCGGGCCGCGTTGTTGATCGTGATCCGGGTCAGGATCTTCTCGTGGCCGACACCGCGCCGCGGGTCGGCGTTGGTGATGTCGACGAGTTCGGCCACGGTGTGGAGGCCGTCGCCGACCACGTGCGCGGGCACGCGTTCGGCGATCGCCTCCATCCGCCCGTTGATGATCAGGCACCGGTAGTCCTTGCCGGTGACGAAGTTCTCCACGATCACGAAACCGCGCCGGGACTGCTCGGCCGCGATCGGGAACGCCTCGCGCACCGCGTCTGCGTCCTGCAGGTTCAGGCACACACCGCGGCCGTGGTTGCCGTCGAGCGGCTTGCACACGACGGGGTAGCCGATCTTGTTGGCGATCGACACCGCATCCTCGACCGTGCGTACCGACTCCGACCGCGGCACCGGCAGACCGGCCGACGCGAGCAGCCGGGTGGTCAGGTCCTTGTCGCTGGCGACATCGACCGCGATCGAGCCGGTCTCGGACGTCATGGTGGCGCGGATCCGTTTCGCGTGCACGCCCTGCCCGAGCTGGACCAGGCTGGCCTTGTTCAGCCGGATCCACGGGATGTCCCGGGACACCGCCTCGTCCACGATCGCCTGCGTCGACGGACCGAACGCGGTGCGCTCGGCCTGCTTGATGAACTTCTCCAGCTCGGTGGTGAAGTCGAAGGCCGGCTGTCCATCCTTCATTTGGGGCTGGACGAGGTTGTTCACGAACCGTACGGCGAGTTCACCGGCAGCCAGCCCGACCGCTTCGTCGGCGTACGCGTAGGTGATGTTGTAGACGCCAGGCGTGCCTTTGACCTGGCGCGTCTTGCCGCGGCGCATGTCGTGGCCGGCCTCTTGCTGAAGTTGCAGCGAGACGTGCTCGGCGATGTGGCCGAGCCACGTGCCTTCGTACAGGCGCTCGATGAACCCGCCTCTGCGGCCGCGCGAGCAGTGGTGCTGGTCGAGCCGGGGGAGATCGGCGAGCAGCCGCTCGGTGAAGCCGGGGATGGTGTTCGACGGGAAGTTCTCCAGCGAGCCGAGGTCGACGACCAGGTGGATCGCGGGCTCGTAGCTCCAGATGTTCGGGCCGCGGTAGACGCGGGTCTCGATGATCTTCAGGTCGGGAGCCGGGGTGCCGTGCGTTTCGGTCATGGGGTTCCGTTGTCTGCTTGCGTCGGGTCGGGGGAGTCGGCTTCGGCGCCGGCCGGGATCGGCTCGGTCGCCCCCGGTCTGGACTCCCCGGCCCCGATCGAGAGGGCAGACTTCTTCGACGTACGGCGTCCCGCCCGCCGCTGGCGGTCCGCGTAGTACTTGGGTGACACGCCCTCCGCGGCGATCTCCTTGGCGAGCTTGCGAAGATCCGCCTCCGCGGCCTGCTTCTCGGCGATCTCCGTCGCCGGCGGCTGCTTGCCGTACGACAGCAGCACGCGGTCCTGCAGATCGAACGTCGCCGTCGCCGGGAGGACGTGCAGGACGACACCGGACGCGAGAATCGGCTCGGACCGCTGGGCGTTGTGGGCGTTCGACGTGATCCGGGTGCCGTCGAAGATCGTCACCGCACCCCGGCCGACGACCTCCAGGTGGGTGCCGCGGACGACCGCCGCGGTGTCCTCGTCGACGCCGATCCCGAGCAGGCCGGGGGACTGGGCGACGAGCGACAGCAGCCGGCCGTACCGGTTCCGCTGGGCGAAATGCTGGTCGACGATCGCGCCCTGGACCAGGCCGAGTCCCCCGGACAGCTGGCTCATCCGCTGCCGCGGGGTGGCGCCGGAGCGGCCGAACGCGATCATGTGTTCGGCGAGGATGCTCGCGCCGGCCGACGTACCGCCGACGGCCGCACCACGCGCATGCGCGGCGGTGACCGCGCGGCCGAACGCCGTACCGGTGACAACGCCCGCGAGCTTCAACTGGTTGCCGCCGGTCATGAAGATCCCGGTCGCGTCATGCAACGGGGCGATGAACGCCGGGTCGTCCGCGTCCTCACGGTTCTCCGGGCGTACGCCGACGACGCTCTCGGCACCGAGCGCCGCGAACAACGCCCGGTACACGTCGATCACGTCGGGCCCGAGCGCGGACGCGGTGGGAACCACCACGATCCGCGCCCTGGACCCACCGGCCGCCTCGACGAACTCCTGCAGCACCGTCCGCTTCTTCAGCTTGTCCTCGGCGCCACCAATAGCAAACAGGGCTCCGGCCCCACCCTGCAGTTCTGACATAGCCGAAGCTTAAAGCCCACCCTCCCCACACCCCCCACGGCGGTTAGTGGGTGAAGGTGAACCAGTTGAGGTTTACGTAGTCGGCGGGTTGGCCGCTGGTGAAGGTGATGTAGACGTCGTGGGTGCCGGTTACCGGCGAGATGTTGGCGGGGACGGAGCGCCAGGACTGCCAGCCGCCGGTGTTGGCGATGGCGAAGCTGCCGATCGGGGCGTTCGAGCGGCTGTCCAGGCGCACCTCGACGAGGCCGCTGATTCCGCCTGCCGCGCCGGACGCTACGCGGGCGACGAACTGGGTTGCCGCCGTGCTGCCGAAGTCGATGCCGCGGTAGAGGGCCCAGTCGCCGTTGCCGATCTGCATGAGGTTCTGGCCGCCGCCGGAGTCGGTGGTCGTCTCGACACCCGTGCCGGCCTGCTGCTGGAACGACTCGGCCTGCAGCGTGGTGTAGGCACTGCCGCCACCTCCGGGCGGGGGAGTCGTCGGGGGAGGTGTGGTGCCGCCGCCCTTCGACGAAACGGCCACGTAGTCGACGATCATCGGCTTGTCGGGCACCGTCGACGCTCGCGGGGTCGGGCCGTTGAGCGCATCAGGGAACGCTCCGCCGATCGCGACGTTCAGCAGCACGAAGTAGCCGGCGTGCGTGGTCATGTTCGACCACGTGTCGGCCGGTAGTTGGCCCTGGCTGACGGAGTGCCATTGCTGTCCGTCGACGTACCAGCGCAACTGGTTCGGCGACACGCTGGTGTCCCACTCGAAGCGGTAGGTGTGGAACCCGGCCTGGCAGGTCGCGCCCGGGCAGGCCCGGTTGTTGGCGATCCCACTGGTCTCGTTGCACGGGCCGCCGGGGTTCACGCCGCAGTGCAGCACGCCCCAGACGGAGTTGATCCCGTTGACGTTCTCCATGATGTCGAACTCGCCGATGCCGGGCCAGTTCCAGTAGTTCCCGCGGTACGGCGAACCGAGCGCCCAGAACGCCGGCCAGTACCCGAGCGCGGCGTCGCCGGTGACGTTCGGCATCTGGATGCGGCTCTCGATCGCCAGCACCCCGCCGGCCGGCGGTTTGAAGTCGCTGCGTTGCGTCTCGACCCGTCCCGAGGTCCAGTTGCCGGCGCCGTCGCGGCGCGGCGTGATGCGCAGGTTTCCGGTGCCGTCGAGGGACAGGTTGTCGGGGCTGTTGGTGTAGTTCTGGATCTCGCCGGTACCCCAGTTCCCGGGGCCGCCCGGGTAGGCGTGGCCGGTGTCGATGATCCAGTTGGCGGCGGACGGCAGCGCGCCGTTGGCGCCGTCGAAGTCGTCGCTCCAGACGGTCGTCCAGCCGGCGGCGGGGGGTGGGACGTTGGCCTCCGCGGCGACGCCGATCGAGACGACGGCGAGCAGTGGAACGACCAGGGCGAGTGCGATGGGGCGGAATCGCATGATGGCCTCCAGGTTTCGATGAGGCCAATGTGAGCGCTCTCATGGCGGAGTGTCAACAGCTCGTCACAGCTGCGTGCGATACACCGTCGTACTGCGGCGGACCGTCATGCCGAGGCGCTCGTACATCGCCAGGGCGCCGGTGCCGGAGTGGGTCCAGAGGGTCAGGGTCTGCTTGCCTCGGCGGCCGGCTTCTTGGGCTGCCACGGTCAGCAGTGCGCGGGCCAGGCCCCGGCCGCGGTGGTCGCGGCGTACGGCGACTTGCTCGACGTACCCGTCGGGGGAGTCGGGGAGGTGCAGGCTGAGCGCCACGCCGATCACCTCGTCACCGGCGACCGCGACCGGCGACAGTTCGGGATCGAAGCTGGGGCGCTCGATGCTTGTCTTGGCCCATTCCTCGTACTCGTGCCGCCGCGGTTGCCACTCGTCGAAAGCGTCCTGCACAACCTGGTGCACCACCCGCTCGTCGCCCGGCGCGAACGCCCGCAGCGTCACGCCTTCGGGCACCGCCGGCGCGGCACCCGAGACAGGCCGCTCGAGCAACCAGTTCGTCGCGAGTACGTCGTACCCACGCGAGCGGAGCAATGCGGTGCCGGCCTTGTCCGCGTCGTCGACCGTTTGCGCGAGCCAGTCACTGCCATGCTCGCGGGCCCGCGCCTCCGCCCAGTCGAGCAGCTGGGTCCCGAGGCCGAGGCCGACGTACGACGGATGTACGTCGAGCTGCGCGCGCCGCCCGCCGTGCACCCAGACCCAGGCGATGAGCTCGCCGTCCGCTGTTTCGACCACCAGCGTGTCGAGGTCGAGAGTGATGAGGGGGCGCTGCAGATCGGCTGCCACTGCGTCGGGGGCCGACTGAGGCTGCCCGTGCCAGACCTGCTCCGCCGCCGCGATCAGCCGGTGGATTGCGGGGGCATCGTCAAGAATGGCAGGGCGGGTCGAGAAGTCCATGGACCCGATCGTGCCGCATCAGGCCGGGGTTTCCGCGTCCGCCGCTTCGACTTCCTCGCGGGTGATGCCGAGGAGGTAGAGGATCGTGTCCAGGTACGGGACGCTCACGTGGGTGTCGGCGGCCGCGCGGACGACCGGCTTGGCGTTGAACGCGACGCCGAGGCCGGCGGCGGCCAGCATGTCGAGGTCGTTCGCGCCGTCGCCGATCGCGACCGTCTGGGACAACGGCGTACCGGAGCGCGCGGCGAACTGGCGCAGCGCGGTCGCCTTGCCGGGCCGGTCGACGATCTCGCCGACGACGCGGCCGGTGAGGGTGCCGTCGACGATCTCCAGCTCGTTGGCCTTCGCGTAGTCGATGCCGAGCTCGGCGGCCAGCTTGTCGGTGATCTGGCTGAACCCGCCGCTGACGATCGCGAACTGGTACCCGAGCCGCTTCAACGTGCGGACCAAGGTGCGCGCACCGGGAGCCAGCTCGATCGCGGCGTACACCTCGTCGAGGGCCGTCGCGGGCAGTCCTTCGAGCGCCGCGACCCGCTTCCGCAGCGAGTCGGCGAAGTCCAAGTCGCCGCGCATCGCCTGCTCGGTGACGGCGGCGACCTCGTCCAGTCGGCCGGCGTGGTCGGCGAGCATCTCGATGACCTCGCCCTGGATGAGCGTCGAGTCGACGTCCATCACGATCAGCCGCTTGGCCCGCCGGTACAGCCCGCCGTCCTGGACGGCGATGTCGAGGCCCTGCCGGACGCCTTCCAGTGCGAGGACGGTCCGCAGCGCTTCGGGGTCGGCGCCGGAGACGGCGAACTCCATCGCGGTCACCGGGTACCGCGCCATCCGGCTGATCCGGTCGATGTTCGCGCCGGTGTCGGCGATCCGGCCGGCGACCGCGGCGAGTCCGGCCGCGGACAGCGGGCGGCCGATCACGGTCACCTGGCTGCGGCCCTTGCGTCGCGGTTCGTTGTCGCCGACGCCCTTCTTCACCGAGATGTCGACGTCGATGATGTCGGCGAGTGCCTTCAGCTCTTCCTTGAGTTCCTTGTGGTCGCGCGGCGCGGACAGCAGGACGCCGAGGATCAGCCGGCCTCGGAGGACGACCTGCTCGGCGTCGATCACCTCGAGCCCACGGGTCGCGAGCGTCGACAGTACGGCGGACGTCAGCCCCGGCCGGTCGCTGCCCGTCAACGTCACCAGCACGGTCGGCCGGTCGGCCGATCCGCTCTCAACCTCACTGGACTCTGTCATCGCACCCCGAACGCTACCTAAATGAGATGACGGTCCAGTGTCCGGTCCAAATCTCACGCATGAACCGGCGGCGCGCAGGCCGCCACCAACGCCCGCCGCGCCGCAGCCGCCAGCTCGAGCAACACGCGCCGCCGAGCATCGGCCTCGGCCCCGGTGACCGCCGCACCGTCGTCGTCGAGCGCGGCATCCGCGATCGCGAGACACCGCCGGGCCGTCGCCGCGGTCTTCACCGCGCGTGGTTCGTATCCCGGAGCGAGATCATCACCGCGTCCCTGACCGATCCGCCGAATGTCGATCAGCGCGTCCGCGACCTCCGGCTTCCAGCGCGCCACATCCAGCGCGGCCAGTGACTCGGCCGCGTCGATCAGCGCCATCCGCAACCCACGGTCCGCCTCACCGAGGTCGGCCGGCAGCGGCGAAGCGGCCGGTAGCACGGTCCACTGCACCGCAGGACCGACGTACGCCGGAACAAGTCCGAGCTCCGGCCCCGTCAGTACGACGGCCTCGCCGGTCTCCAACGCGGCCTCGTTGAAGGTCGGTGGTCCGGCCAGTCCGATCGGGTCACCCGGCACCGGCAGGGCGAGATGCGCCTGCGTCGTACCCGCGGCGCGCAGCAGATTCAGCGCGACCGGCAGGGTGGCCGGCTCGGGATGCCCGGCGAGTCCCGCGACGTGGTGACCGACGTCGTCACCGAGGATCTTCTGCGCGGCGGTGTCGGGGTCGCAGGCACCGGTCAGCATCGCGTTCGTCCAGACCGTGAACCGTAGCGAGGCGGAGGTCGTCAGCACGCCCGCAAGTCTCTCACCACCCGACGACTCTGTTCAGACGGCGACCCCTTAGGTTTTGGGTATGACTGCAGTGGCGGAGCTGGCCGGTGTGACGATCGTCCGCGGTGACGCGCGGCTCCTCGACGGGATCGACTGGACGGTCGACGAGGCCGACCGGTGGGTGGTGATCGGGCCGAACGGCGCCGGCAAGACGACGCTGCTGCAGATCCTCGCCGCTCAGATGCACCCGACGGCCGGGGTCGCCGGGCTGCTCGGCGAGGTGCTCGGCGCGGTCGACGTGTTCGAGTTGCGGCCGCGGATCGGGTTGACCAGCGCCGCACTCGCCGACCGGTTGCCGAAGAGCGAGCGGGTGTCCGACGTCGTGATGTCGGCGTCGTACGCCGTCCTCGGCCGATGGATCGAGCAGTACGACGAACTCGATCACCAGCGCGCCGACGCGTTGCTGGCCGAGCTCGGGATCGCGCACCTGTCCGACCGTACGTTCGGCACACTGTCCGAGGGGGAGCGCAAACGTGTGCAGATCGCCCGCGCGCTGATGACCGACCCCGAACTGATGCTGATGGACGAGCCCGCCGCCGGTCTCGACCTGACCGGACGCGAGCAGCTCGTCCGCTCGCTCAGCTCGATCGCGACCGCGGTCGGGGCGCCGGCGATGGTGCTGGTCACGCACCACGTCGAGGAGATCCCGCCCGGCTTCACGCACGCGCTCCTCCTCAAGCAGGGCCGTGTCGTCGCCGCCGGCCCGATGGACGAGGCGCTGACCGCCGAGAACCTCAGCGACACCTTCGACCTGGCCCTCACCCTCAAGCAGGAAGACGGCCGCTACACCGCCCGCGCCCTCTGACCGGATCCCGCAGCCCGCGAGACGCGTCCAAACATCTACTTGAAGCCCCCGACGTGGATAGGCTTGGGAAATGATGGATTGGCTGCGGGACAACATGTGGGCGGCGTGGCTGACGATCGCTGCCGTCCTCGGCCTGGCTGAGCTGGCCTCGCTGGACTTCACACTGCTGATGCTGGCCGCCGGTGCGCTCACCGCGGCCGGTGTGGCGGCGATCTTTCCGGGGCTGCTGTGGCTGCAGATCGTCGTCGGGCTGGTGACCGCGGCCGCGATGCTCGCCGCGATCCGGCCGATGATCGTCCGGAAGATCCATCACGGCCAGGAGCTGAAGACCGGCTCCGCCCATGTGATCGGCAAGTCCGGTGTCGTGGTCAAGGAGATCCATCCCGACGGCGGCGGCTCGATCCGGCTCGGCGGCGAGCTGTGGACGGCCCGCCCGTACGACGAGGTGTCGACGATCGCCCCGGGCACGCGCGTCGAGGTGATGTCGATCGACGGCGCGACCGCGGTCGTGTACCCGGTCAGCGACCCGCTGCACCACCAGATCGGCAGCACCGAGCCCCCGAAACCCCAGGACCCGCCGCAGTCCTGAGCGTTGAGTGGTCCCCTACCCGCAGTAGTGTCGGAGGTAGGCGGCAGACTGCCCGTCTGAGCGTTCGAGTGGAGGGTCGAGTGACCGCGTTCCTCATAGTCCTGGCACTGGTCGCCCTGGTGGTGATCGTGACCTTGGTCAAGTCCGTCCGGGTGGTGCAGCAGCAGACCGTCGGCATCGTCGAGCGGTTCGGTAAGTTCAAGACCGGCCTGCAGCCGGGCCTGAACCTGCTGACTCCGTTCGTCGACAAGGTCCGCTACACCATCGACATGCGCGAGCAGGTGGTCGCGTTCCCGCCGCAGGGTGTCATCACCGAGGACAACCTGATGGTGTCGATCGACTCCGTCATCTACTTCCAGGTGAACGATCCGGTGCGCGCGACGTACGAGATCTCCAACTACATCCAGGCCATCGAGCAGCTCACGATGACCACGCTGCGGAACATCATCGGCGGCATGGATCTCGAGCAGACGCTGACCTCGCGTGAGGAGATCAACGAGAAGCTCCGGTACGTGCTGGACGAGGCGACCGGCAAGTGGGGGATCCGGGTCAACCGGGTCGAGCTGCGCTCGATCGACCCGCCGCCGTCGATCCAGGACTCGATGGAGAAGCAGATGCGCGCCGACCGTGACAAGCGCGCCGCGATCCTGACCGCGGAAGGTATGCGGCAGTCGGCCGTGCTGTCCGCCGAGGGTCAGAAGCAGTCCGCGATCCTCACCGCCGAAGGTGACAAGCAGTCCCGGATCCTGCGGGCCCAGGCCGAGCGGGAGGCGCGGATCCTGAAGGCGCAGGGTGAGGCGCAGGCCATCACCACGGTCTTCAACGCGATCCACGCCGGCAAGCCGGATCAGGGTCTGCTCGCGTACCAGTACCTGCAGATGCTGCCGTCGATCGCTCAGGGCGACGCGAACAAGCTGTGGATCGTACCCAGCGAGATCGGCGACGCGCTCAAGGGTCTCGGTAGCGCGGTCGGCCAGGTGGCCGGCATCACGCAGAAGGCCGAGGGCAACTGGGAGGCGCCGGAGCTGTCCAACGGCGAGGTGACGGAGCTCGACACGGGAGCCGCCGCGCCGGCCGCGGTGGCCGAGGCCGACAACGCGGTCCGCGAGGCGATCGCGGCGGCCGAGTCCGCAGCCGTCAGCACCCGCGGGCAGGCCACTCCGAGCATCCCGTCGCCGGCTCCCAGCCAGGAGCCGCCGGTGCAGGAACCGCCGCAGCGCTGATCATTGCAAGAGAGCCCTCCCGGACTGTTTCGGGAGGGCTCTTGCGTGTTCAATCGTCGGACAGATCTGCGAGGGCCTGGTCAGGTGCGTAGAGTTCTGCAGCGATGACATGGTTCGAGGCGGTATTCGTCCTGCTGGCGGGGATGGGCGCGGGAACGATCAACGCCGTGGTGGGTTCGGGCACGCTGCTCACGTTCCCCGCGTTGCTTGCCGTCGGCATCCCTCCGGTGCTGGCGAACGTCAGCAACACGGTCGGTCTGGCCCCCGGTACGGCGGCCGGCGCGATCGGCTATCGCCGCGAGCTCGAAGGGCAGCGCGGCCGGCTGCTCCGCCTGGTGCCGGCGTCGCTGGCCGGCGGCATCGTCGGGGGAGTGCTGCTGCTCACGCTGCCAGACTCCGCGTTCCACGCCGTCGTACCGGTGCTGATCCTGTTGGGCTGTCTGCTCGTCGCGTTCCAGCCGTGGCTGTCGAAGTGGATCAGTACGCCGGCGCATCTGCACCGCGGCGCGTGGTGGGTGATCCCGGCCGTCTTCGTCACCGGTGTGTACGGCGGGTACTTCGGAGCGGCGCAAGGCGTGCTGCTGATGGCGATCCTCGGCCTCGGCCTGGACTCGAACCTGCAGCGGATGAACGGCCTGAAGAACGTCCTCGCGACGGTCGTGAACACCGCGTCCGCGATTCTGTTCATCGTCGTGCACGACATCGACTGGCTGGCGGCCGGTCTGATCGCGGTCGGATCGACCATCGGCGGTTTCCTCGGCGCCCGCTACGGCCGGAAGCTCCCGCCGATCGCACTCCGCGCGCTGATCGTCTGCATCGGCGTCCTCGCCATCGTCACGATGGTGTTCTGACCTGCAGGCCTGAAAGCAGGAGATCCAGGCCGTAGTCGAACTGTTCGTCGCCGCCCGTGGTCCGGGCGAGCTCCGGCGCGAGTTCGACGACCGACGGGAAGTCGCGCGCGGACAGCGACTCCATCGACATGCGCAGCCGCCGCCACGCCTCGGGGTCGCGACGTTCGGCCGCCATCTGGATCTCCCACGACGTCGAACCGAGCACGTACGTGAACAGCGTCGTGTGCGTGCGCGCGGCCGTCTCCGGGTCGAACCCGGCGGTCCGCAGTACGCCGAGCAGACCCTCGGCGACCCGCGCCGTCTCGTGCCCGCTCAGCGGCCGTCCGGCGAGTAGTTGCGCAAGGCAAGGATGCTGGAGCATCAGCAGCCGCAGCGACCGGCACACCGCCCGCACCTGGTCCGGCCACGGCTCGTCCGACGGTACGGCGGGCAGCAGCCCCATCAGGTGATCGCGAACGGCGTCGTACAGATCGTCCTTGTTCCGGAAATAGGTGTAGAGCGCCATGGGTCCGACACCCAGCTCGGCGGCGACGCCGCGCAGACTGAAAGCGTCCGTGCCGCGAGACTCCATCAGCTCGAGCGCGGTCCGCACGATCAGCTCGGCGCTGAGGGTGTTCCGCGGTGTCCTGGCCATGTGACGCACCTCCCTTCGATCCTTCTAACGTACAGTGTATAGTACGGTGTATGCGAGCCATTCAGATCACCGAATTCGGCGGACCCGAGGTCCTCAAGGTCAGCGATGTCCCGGCGCCGGTCGTCGGCGAGGGGCAGGTCCTGATCACGGTCGACCGCGCGGGCATCAACTACGCGGACACGCACCAGGTCGAGAACAGCTACCTCTCCAAGACAGAGCTCCCGCTGGTCCCGGGCGGTGAGGTCGTCGGTCACACCGCGGACGGCCGCCGGGTGGTCGCGCTGGTCGGTTCCGGTGGGTACGCCGAGCAGGCTGTGGCGCACGCGCCGTACGCCTGGGATGTTCCGGAAGGTGTCAGTGACGGGGACGCGCTGGCGCTCGTGCTGCAGGGCACCACGGCGTGGCACCTGCTCAAGACGTCGACGCACCTGCAGCCGGGGGAGTCCGTCCTGGTGCACGCCGGTGCCGGTGGCGTCGGCTCGCTCGCGGTTCAGCTCGCCAAGCTCTGGGGCGCCGGTCGCGTGATCGCGACCGCCTCCACCGAGGAGAAGCGCAAGCAGGTCCTCGAGTTGGGCGCGGATGCCGCGATCGACGGCGCGCCGGAAGGCCTGAAGGACCGCATCTTCGAGGCGAACGGCGGCAAGCCCGTCGACATCGTGCTCGAGATGGTCGGCGGTCAGACGTTCGACGAGTCGTTCGCCGCGCTCGGCCGCTTCGGTCGCCTCGTCACCTTCGGCGCCGCGTCCCGGCAGTCGGCGGCGCCGATCGACGCGAGCCGCTTGATGAAGGGTTCGAAGACGATCGCCGGTTTCTGGCTGGCCGACTGCTTCGCGAACCCGCAGTTGCTCGGCGGTCCGCTGACCGAGCTGTTCGACCTCACCGCGGGCGGCAAGCTCCGCCCGATCGTCGGCGGCGAATACACGCTGTCCGAAGTGGCTACCGCACATGAAGACATGCGAGCTCGCCGTACCGTCGGCAAGCTCCTGCTCGACCCGACTCGCTAGGAGAAACCAGCTATGACGATTGCTGTTGAGAAGGTTCTGTACACCGCCCGCGCCACCGCGCACGGCGGCCGGGACGGCAAGGTCGCCACCGACGACGGCAAGCTCGACGTCGTAGTCGTGCCGCCGGCCGAGATGGGTGGGTCCGGCAACGGCACCAACCCGGAGCAGCTGTTCGCGGCCGGTTACGCGGCCTGTTTCCACAGTGCGCTGAAGGTCGTGGCCCGCAAGTCCCGTCAGGACGTCGAGGGCTCGACCGTGACCGCCGAGGTCGGCATCGGCCCGATCAACGGCGGCGCCGGCTACGGCCTCGAGGTCGCGCTGGTCGTCAGCCTGCCCGGCCTGGACCGCGCGGTCGCCGAGGACCTCGTCGCCAAGGCCCACCAGGTCTGCCCGTACTCCAACGCCACCCGTGGCAACATCAAGGTCGACCTCAAGGTCGCCTGACTCACAGCCCGAGCTACATCCGCGCGAGGGCCTCTTCCAGGAGGCCCTCGGTCGCGGAGACCGGGGCCGCGGAGATCGTCAGCCCTTCCATGATCGCGACGTACTCGTCGACCTCTTCGAGCTTGTCCAGGTAGACCGCGCTGGCCGCGTGCTCGATGTAGACGATGTCCGGCAGCTCGCCGTCTGGAAACCGCAGCAGGCTGAACGCGCCGCCGGCGCCGGGGTACCCGACGCTGCTGAACGGCATCACCTGCAGGGTGATGTTCGGCTGCTGCGACCACTTGAGCAGGTGCTCGATCTGCGCCCGCATCACGTCCTCGCCGCCGACCGGCCGGTGCAGCACCGACTCGTCGATGACGACCCACAGCCGCGCCGGGTTCGGCCGGGTGAGGATCTGCTGCCGGGCCACCCGCAGCTCCACCCGCTGGTCGACCTCCCGGTGCGGCAGGAGCGACTTCCCCATCTGTACGACGGACCGCGCGTACTCCTCGGTCTGCAACAGGCCCGGGACGAACATCACCTCGTACGTCCGGATCAGTGTCGCGGCGACCTCGAGCCCGACGTAGTTCGCGAACCAGCTCGGCATCACGTCGCCGTACCGGGACCACCAGCCCGGGTTGTTCGCGGCCCGGGACAGCTCCATCAACCGGAAGCGCTCGTCGTCGTCGGCCATCCCGTACAGCTCGAGCAGGTCGCTGACGTCGCGTTCCTTGAACCCGACCCGGCCGAGCTCCATCCGGCTGACCTTGGACTCCGACGCCCGGATCTGCCAGCCCGCGTCGGCGCGACTGATCCCGGCGGATTCACGCATCCGCCGCAACTGCCCACCGAGCATGATTCGGAGGGCGGTCGGCCCCTCTTGGCCGCCGCTCACACTCGTCTGCTCACTCAACCTGACCCACGCCCAGCCACCCACCCATTCCAGCGGGTGATGCTACCGCCTGTCCACAGGTATGGCCCGGTGGGTCTTCTGCTGAGCGAGATGTTCGACGAGGAAACGAGCATCCCGGTCCACCCCTTGGATGCTCGCGGACGCGATCGCGTACTGGAAGTCGAGCCCCAGGAAGTAGAGACCCGGTACGTCGGCCGCCACGCCCCGCGCGTGTCGCGGCCGCCCGTCGGCGTCGAACACCGGCAGGTCGATCCACCGGTGATCCGGATCGGACCCGGTCGACCACACCACAGTCCGGACGTCGTCGAGTACGTCGCCGTCCGCCGTCACCGGATGGCCGTCGCGGACCCCTTCGATCCGGCCGATCCGCTCGATCCCGGCCGCGTCGAGGTGCTCGAGCTTGTTGCGGGTCAGCGGCAGGCCGTTGCGCAAAGCGTTCGCGATCGCCTTGCGGCCCATCGGCGTACGACGAGTGAGCACGTATTTGAACAGGAACATCACAACCGGTGTGAAGAGCTGCCCGGCGGTCGAGTCGATGTCGACCGGTACCTGTCCCGGGTGCCGTCCGGCCAGCAGTGTGCGGTGCGTCTTGACGGCATCTAGCGCGATGTCGGTGCCAGAGTTGGCGGCACCAACGACCAGCACGGTCCCGTCCGCGAATTGCTCCGGATTCCGGTACTCCAGCGAGTGCAGTTGCCGGATCGACGGGTCGAGCTCGCCCGCGAACGCCGGCCACCGCGGCACACTGTGCATCCCGGCCGCCACCACGACCTGATCCGCCCGCCAGTCGCCGCCGGTCGTCTGCACCAGGAATCCGTCGTCGTCGCGTGACAACCGAGTCACCCGTGCGCCGGTCCGCACCGGCAGTTGGTGATGTACGGCGTACCGCTCGAGGTAATCGGCCATCTCGTCACGACTCGGGCAGTCCCGCGTACCGATCCGCAGACCCGGGAGGCTCGCGTACCGCGGCCGGCTGAACAGCCGCAGCGAGTCGTACCGTTCCCGCCAGCAATCACCGACGCGCTCCTGCCCGTCGAGAATGACGAAGTCCTCACGCAGGTAGTACCCGATCGCCAAACCCGCCTGCCCCGCACCGACCACCACAGTCCCGACCCTGTCCATAACCCTCAAGTTAGGCCGACCGGGCACGCCCACACAGCATCCAACCACGCCAATCCCGCGGAAATTGAGTGGTCATTTCTGTCTATTGACGCCGTGCCCCAGCGCCCACGCGGTCGCCGCGGACCGGCTCCCGACCCGAAGCTTCCCGAAGATGTTGCTGACGTGCCGGGCGACGGTCCGCTCGCTGAGGAACAGCTCGCCGGCGATCGCCCGATTGGTGGCGCCGGTGGCGAGCACTCGCAGTACTTCCAGCTCTCGGGGCGTGAGGCCGGTGCCGTCGAACGGCCTGGCGAGTTGGTCGATCGCGGTCATTTGCTCGATCGCACCCAGCCGCTCGAAGACGGTTCGCGCACCGTCGAGCTCCATCTGCTCGGCGTCGACATCGCCCAGCGCCCGGCATGCTTGTCCGACGAGCATCCGGGTCTGCGCGCCTTCGTACGGCATCTCGAGTCGTTGCCACAGTGTCCAGGCCCGCCGCAGCAACGGGATCGCGCCCTGTGGATCGCCGCAGGTGACGCGTACGGCACCCTCGCAGTACGCCGCCAGCGCCTGAAGGTACGGCGAGTCTGCGCGCGCCAGCTCGTTCAACTCGGACGCGGCCTTCCGCGCGGCCTCGCGGTCGTTCCAGGTGATCCCGATCTCGACCCGCGCGGCCAGCAGCATCGGCCGGTTCGACGAGAACGCGTCCTCCGCGAGCGCCCGTTCCAGCCCGGCGACCGCGGCGCCCACCTGACCCTGGTAGGCGCGCAGCAGCGCCAGACCGGGCTGGACATCCACCCCGTCGGCCGCCGCCGCGACGTACGCGCGTTCCGCGGACTCGTACCGCCCGCGCTGCCGTTCGACCTCCGCCAGCCGGTACCACGCCGTCCCGACCGTGCCGGCCGGCAGCCGTTGGCACGCATCTTCGGCGGCACCGGCCGCATCGGTCCAGGCGCCGCGCATTTGCAGGATGTGCGCGCGGTGCACCAGGCACGCACCGCGGTACGGGACGAGACCGGACTGCTCGTCGCACCAGCCGGTCAGCGCCTGCGTCCACTCCTGCGCTCGGCGGATGTCGTACTGGTCCAGGCAGAGCGCGATCACCGAGCAGTACGCCATACCGGTGACCTCCGGACCGACGCGGCTCGCGGTCACGTGCACCATCGCCTCGTCGAGTGCCTTGAGGGCCTCGGCGCCGCGGCCGAGCATCGCGAGGCAGTTGCCGCGGCCGAGTGCCGCGAGCACGATCGCGTCGGGCTCGGTGGCCCACCCCAGGTTCTGCTCGAACAGGGGGAGTGCCGCGGCAGCGTTACCGGAGTTCATCAGCAACGCCGCGTCGGCCATCGCGACCAGCCCGGCGAGCTGCGGTACGTCCTCAGGCACCAGCCGCCCGATCCGGGCCTGCCAGCCCGCGGCGCGCGCGAGGTCGCCCCGCTGCTGCAGGTGGAACCCGAGCCAGAAGCCGGTCCGGATCGCGGCCACCACGTCCCCGCTCGCGAGATGTTCCTCGTAGGCCCGTTCGCGGTACGCCGCGACCTCGTCGTCATGACCGAGGACGAACGCGGCGACCGCGAGCCGGTCGAGGTCCGCGGGCGTTAGCGGAGCGCGCCGGTCGGCCGCCGTCAGTTCGGCGTACTCAGCCGGCCAGTCGTGCTGCTCCATCATTCACACGGTACTCGCGGAGCTCACCAGGGTTCACCACAGCGCTTAGAGTTGCGGCATGGAGAACGAGATCAGTGTGGTCGATGCCAAGGACCGGAGCCGGTACGAAGCGGTGGACGCCGAGGGCAATCTGATGGGATTCGTCGACTACCGGCTGCACCCCGGTGTGATCAGCTTCCTGCACGCCGAGACCTTGCCGGACTTCCGCGGCCGGGGCGTGGCCGGCCGGATCGCGACGCAGTCGCTCGACGAGGCACGGGCGCTCGGGCTCCGGGTCAAGCCGCTCTGCCCGTTCTACGTCGACTTCCTCGCCGAGCACACCGAGTACGCCGACCTCGTGAAGCGGGAGGGCGAGTGACGGCCCTGGGCAAACTCGAGTGGAAGCCGGCCGAGGCGGTACCGGAGCTTCTCGCCGAGCCGGTCCGCGAGGCGCTCGGGTCGATCCCGGCGCACGCGGCCGCGATCGATCCGGGCCTGGCGGACACGGCCGCGTTCTGCGCGGAGTACGACGTACCGATGGCGGCATCGGCGAACTGCGTGATCGTCCACGGCAAGCGGGCCGGCGAGTCGACGTACGCCGCGGTGCTGGTGCTCGCCACTCACCGGGCGGATGTGAACGGCGTGATCCGCAAGCACCTCGGCGTCCGGAAGATCTCATTCGCCGCGCAGGACGACGCGGTCGGCACGACCAGGATGGAGTACGGCGGGATCACGCCGATCGGACTGCCCGCGGACTGGCCGGTCCTGGTCGACGAGGCGGTCGCGAACGCCGGCCCGGTCGTGATCGGCAGCGGCATCCGCGCCTCCAAACTCCTCGTCGACGGCGCCGACCTGGCCAAGCTCCCCACCGCCGAGGTGCTGGAACTTGCCGCACCCGCGAGCTGACCGCGTGGGTTCGCTGCTGATCGCCGGTACGACGTCCGACGCCGGGAAGACGACCGTCGTCACCGGGCTGTGCCGGTGGCTGGCGCGGCAGGGTGTGCGCGTGGCGCCGTACAAGGCGCAGAACATGTCGAACAACTCGATGGTCTGCGCGGACGGCACCGAGATCGGCCGCGCGCAGTGGATCCAGGCTGTCGCCGCGGGCGCCGAGCCCGAGGCCGCGATGAACCCGGTGCTGCTCAAACCGGGCAGCGACCGGCGCAGCCACGTCGTCCTGATGGGCGAGCCGTGGGGTGAGCTGTCCGCGCGCGGGTTCCTGACCGAGCGGGCGGAGTTGGCGAAGGCGGCGTTCGCGGCGTACGACGATCTCGCGTCGAGGTACGACGTGCTGATCAGCGAGGGCGCGGGCAGCCCGACCGAGATCAACCTGCGGCAGTCGGACTACGTGAACCTGGGCCTCGCGCAGCACACCAGGGCTCCGGTGGTCGTGGTCGGTGACATCGACCGCGGGGGAGTGTTCGCGTCGATGTTCGGGACCGTCGCATTGCTCGACGCCGCCGATCAGGCGCTGATCAGCGGGTTCCTGGTGAACAAGTTCCGCGGCGACGTCTCACTCCTGCAGCCGGGCATCGACATGCTCGCGTCAGTCACCGGCCGCCCGACGTACGGCGTACTGCCGTGGCTGCCCGAGCTGTGGCTGGACTCCGAGGACGCGCTGGACATCCCGGTACGACGTACCTCGCCGGGCGACCTGTTGACGATCGCGGTCGTGCGGTTCCCGCGGATCAGCAACTTCACCGATCTCGACGCGCTGGCGGTGGAGCCGACGAACAGCGTGTTCTTCACCACGAGCGCGGCGGAGGTCCGCGACGCCGACCTGGTCGTGTTGCCGGGTTCGCGCGCGACCAGCGCCGACCTGGAGTGGTTGCGGTCGCAGGGGCTCGCCGACGCTGTGGCCGCACGGGTCGCGGCGGGTCGTCCGGTGCTCGGTATCTGCGGCGGTTACCAGATGCTCGGCGCGACGATCTCCGACCCACACGGGGTCGAGTCGGGCGGCTCGTCGGGTGGTCTCGGACTGTTGCCGGTGGCAACCACGTTTGCCCGCGAGAAGACGCTGGCCCGGCCGGCGCGAACGGCGTACGAGATCCATCATGGTGTTGTCGAGGTGGTCGGTGACGCGGAGGAGTTCCCAGGTGGCTGCCGGTCGGGGAGCACGTGGGGCACGATCTGGCACGGTCTGCTCGACGACGACGCCGCGCGGCACACCTTCCTCACCGAGGTCGCCGCGTTGACCGGCAAGCCCGCGCCCGACGGTTCGGTCTCGTTCGCAGGCCTGCGCGAGGAACGACTGGATCGGCTGGCCGACATGATCGACGAGTACGCCGACACCGCCGCGCTACTGCATCTGATCGAGCACGGCGCACCACCTGTCCCGTTCATCCCACCAGGAGCGCCGTGAAGTCCCACCTCCAGCAGTATCTCCAGGAGACCCGGGCGCTGATGCTCGCGAAGCTCGACGGGATCAGCGAGTACGACCGCCGTCGTCCGCTGGTGCCGTCTGGGACGAACCTGCTCGGGCTGGTGAAGCACCTGGTGGGCATCGAGTACGTGTACCTCGGGACGAGCGTGGGCCGCCCGCCGGCCGACGTACTGCCGTGGGAGGCGGACGGATCGGTGTGGGAGGGCGCCGACATGTGGGCGAAGGCGGACGAGTCGACGGAGTACATCACCGGCCTCTACCGCGAGGCGTATGCGCACAGCGACCGTTCGATCGCCGAGCTCGACCTGGACCATCCGGCCGAGGTGCCGCATTGGGCCGAGGGCGCGCGCAGTACGACGTTCGGCGCGCTGCTGGTCCGCGTCGTCGACGAGACCGCACACCACGCCGGCCACGCCGACATCGTCCGCGAACTGATCGACGGCCAGGGCGGCAAGGACGCCGACCTCCTCGACGAGGCCGCCTGGACGGACTACTACGCCAAGATCCAGCGCGCCGCGGAGACCTTCCGCGACTTCGGTGGCGGACGCGCAGGATGACTTGACGACTGTGACAGTGGGACTGTCACAATAGCGCGCATGGGTCCACTCCGGGGCGTGAAGGTGGTCGAGCTGGCCGGGCTCGGTCCGGCGCCGTTCGCGTGCATGATGCTTGCCGAGCTCGGCGCCGAGGTGCTGCGGATCGATCGCCCGGGCGGTGGGGCGTCGATGGGTCCGCCGGAGCTGGATCTGGTCAACCGGGGCCGTCGCAGCGCGGCCCTGGATCTGAAGCAGCCGGCCGCGGTCGACGTCGTACGGCGGCTGGTCGCGCAGGCCGACGTACTGGTCGAAGGGTTCCGGCCCGGGGTGGCCGAGCGGCTCGGGCTTGGGCCGGCGGACTGTCACGCGATCAATCCGCGGCTGGTGTACGGGCGGATGACCGGGTGGGGGCAGGACGGCCCGCTCGCGCAGACCGCGGGGCACGACATCGACTACCTCGCGCTGTCCGGCGCGCTGCATCTGATCGGCCGCGCCGGCGGGCCGCCGCAGGTTCCGGCGAACCTGCTCGGCGACTTCGCGGGCGGATCGTTGTACCTCGTGATCGGCGTACTCGCCGCACTGAACGAGGCGCAGCGCAGCGGGCAGGGACAGGTCGTGGACGCCGCGATCGTGGACGGATCGGCGCACCTGACCACGATGCTGCTCGGTGCGCTCGCCGCCGGATCGTGGCGGCAGGAGCGCGGAACGAACCTGCTCGACACCGGGGCGCCGTTCTATGACGTGTACGAGACCGCCGACGGGAAGCACGTCGCGGTCGGGGCGCTCGAGCCGCAGTTCTACGCCGAGCTGATCGACAAACTCGGTCTGGACGCGCCCGACCGCAACGATCCTTCGCAGTGGCCCGAGCTGCGGAAGGTACTGACCGAGACGTTCCGGCAGCGCACGCAGGCGGAATGGACGGAGCTGTTCGACGGCTCGGACGCCTGCGTCGCGCCGGTGCTGCCGCTGGCCGGCGACCATCCGCACCTTGTTGCCCGAGGCATCTTTGTGGACCACCACGGCGTCCGGCAGGCGGCCCCCGCGCCGCGCTTCGACCGTACGCCGACCAGCCTGGACCGACCGCCCGCGCGGCCGGGGGAGCACACCCGGGAAGCCTTGGCCGACTGGGGAATCACCGACATCGACGACCTGCTGAAGTCCGGCGCGGCCGTGCAGAACTGAGAGAGGAACCGCCCGTGGAACGTCAGCTGTTCGACGCCGATCACGATGCCTTCCGGGAGACCGTCCGGTCGTTCTGCGACAAGGAGATCGTCCCGCACCACGACAGCTGGGAGGACGCCGGGATCGTCCCGCGCGAGCTCTGGACCGCGGCCGGCGAGGCGGGCCTGCTCGGCTTCATGATGCCGGAGCAGTACGGCGGCGGCGGCGCGCGGGACTTCCGGTTCAACACCGTGCTGATCGAAGAGCTGACCCGGGTCCGCGCGAGCGGGGTCGGCTTCACCATCCACACCGACATCAATTCGGCGTACCTGCTGGACTACGCGACCGACGAGCAGAAGGCGCGCTGGCTGCCCGCGTTCTGTTCGGGGGAGACGATCACCGCGATCGCGATGACCGAGCCCGGCGCGGGCAGCGACCTGCAGGGCATCCAGACCACCGCGCGACGCGACGGCGACCACTACGTGCTGAACGGGCAGAAGACGTTCATCTCGAACGGGATCCTCGCCGACCTGGTGATCGTGGTGGCGAAGACCGACCCGGAGGCCGGTGCGCAGGGGATCTCGCTGATCGTGGTCGAGCGCGGGATGCCCGGGTTCGAGCGCGGCCGGAACCTGGACAAGATCGGGCTCAAGGCGCAGGACACCGCGGAGCTGTTCTTCGACGACGTCCGGGTCCCCGTGGACAACCTGCTCGGCGAGGAGGGCAAGGGCTTCGTCTACTTGATGGAGAAACTGCCCCAGGAGCGGTTGACGATCGCGGTGGTCGCGGCCGCGGCCTGCGAGAACATCCTCGACGACACGCTGCGGTACGTGAAGGACCGCAAGGCGTTCGGCCGGCCGATCGGGTCGTTCCAGAACAGCCGTTTCGTGCTCGCGGAGCTCGCCACCGAGACCCAGATCGCCCGGGTCTTCGTCGACCGCTGCATCGAGGAGCTGAACGCCGGCACGCTGACCGTCGCCGAGGCCGCGATGGCCAAGTGGTGGACCACCGAACTGCAGAAGAAGGTCGTCGACCGGTGCCTGCAACTGCACGGCGGCTACGGCTTCATGACCGAGTACCCGATCGCCAAGGCCTACCTGGACACCCGCATCCAGACCATCTACGGCGGCACCACCGAAATCATGAAGGAAATCATCGGCCGCACGATGGGCATCTAGATGCAGGAAACCGTCGCCTGGTGCGCACGCGGGTGGCGCCTTTGCGACGGTTCCTGCGCCTGGTGACCCGTCAGGCGGTGCAAGCGCCTGTTGTGGGATATCACGGTGTTTGTCGTGCCCAACCCCTCCCAGCGGCGCGACACACCTTGACGCCGGGGTCCTGGGCGTTCCCGAACAGGCCCGAAAAGCCTACCTCCGTACGGCGGCCGGGCACCACGGCTGGAGACAACTACAGTGGCGACTATTAAGGCGACCGGACGAGCGTCAGGCCGCCCTGGACGACATCGTTGGCGACATCGGTCAGGCGGCGGCTGTTCGACCGGGCGTACGAACGCATCAAGGCGAACGCCTCGTCGACGTCGACGTGCAGGCTGTGGCTGAGGAATCCCTTCGCCTGCTCGATCAGGATGCGGCTGTTCAGAGCGGTCTGTAGTTGCTCGGTGACGATCTCCTGGCGGACCAGCGCACGTTGGTGGACGATGCCGATCGTGGCCGCGTCGGCCAGCGCCTGCCCCAGGGTGATGGTGTCGGCATCCAGTTCCCCGGTGGTCCTGCTGAACAGGTTGACCGCCCCGAGGACGGCATCGCGCAAGCGCATCGGCAGCGCTTGCACCGAGAGGTATCCGCCGCTGACAGCGGCTTCGGCGAAGAGCGGCCAGCGCCCGCGGGCCTTCCGCAGGTCCGGATGCTGCACCGGGCGGCCGGTGGTGAACGCGTCGAAGCACGGGCCCTGGAGGGCCTGCAGCTGGGTCAGCTCGACCAGCCGTGCCTGTTCGGTGGAGGCCGCGACCAGGTTCAGCGCGCCGTGATGGTCGGCGAGCAGAATCCCGCAGGCCGACACGCCCAGAAGCTCGCTGCAGTGGGCGGCGAGCCGATCCAGGAACTCGATGACGTCGAAGTCGTCGACGAGCGTGTCCGACAGCTCGATGAACACTTCGCGCACTCTACGGTCGGATGCACTCATCGCTCCTCCTCCTGTTCTTTCTCGTCCTTCTCGTCCTGTTCGGGGTCTGCCGGCTCCGGCTCTTGCGGTGGATGGCCGTCGCGGTCCAGCTGGAGACGATCGGACATCACGTCGACGGCGACCGTGTACAACGACTGTCCATTGCTGTAGGCGTGGGCGCGCAGCCGGATCAGCGCGTCCGTGACACTGATGCGCTGCTGCGACGCGAGCCGGCCCGCGGCTTGGTGGACCTCGGCCCGGCGAGCGGTGAAGGCCGCCGCGATCACCTCGTCGAGGTCCGCGCTGATGCCCTGGCGACTGTCCAGGGCGAGCACGAACAGGGCGTCGGCGAACACCAACGCCTCCTCCAGTTGCTCGCGCCGCAGCGGTCCCGGCTCTCGCCGGTAAACGGTCAGTACGCCGACCTTCGCGGCTCCGGCGGCGACCGGGAACGCGAAGACGCCGCGGACACCCCGTTCGCCACCAGCCGCAGCGAACGCCGGCCACCGTCGGCCGGCTGCGACACCGGAAAGGTCCGGCTCGAGTACCGGCGCGCTGGAGGCGCCGGCCTCACCGCTCGGCCCCTCACCGAGCTCGAACTGCAGCTCGTCCAGCTCGCGGATCTCCGGGCCGGTGGCCAGCACCGGCTCGAGCAGCCCTCCGTCGCGCGCCATCGCGAGCCCGGCGCCGGCCGCGGAGAGTGCCTGCGCACAGGCCGACACCGCGTGCACCAACGACGGGGTCGAGCCGTCGGCAACGGCTCTGATCTCCGCCCACACCCTTGCGCTGCGGTTGTGATCCACCCAATCCGTCCAGACTCGAGCCGCCACCGGTCGGATGGCCCACCCTAGCGGCCGGATCACCGAAATGTTGTTCATAGCGCGCGCGTCACCAGCAGTCTCTTCGCTGCTCCATTTTAGTCCCGACGGCCCTTCTGGTGTGTGGGCGAGCCGTGATTGACTGCGTTCAGCAGCCGAGGGAGGTCGAGATGGGCATCGTGTCGCCGGGGTTCACAGGTCGGCGCGGGGGTGGGACGGATCTGCCGCCGGGGCAGTACCTGACGCACGAGTTTCCGGTGCTGTCGGCGGGACCGACGCCGCACATCCGCACCGATCACTGGGAGTTCACGGTCACCACGGAGACCGGCGAGCAGTACAAGTGGGACTGGGCGGCGCTGACGGCGCTGCCGGCCGAGGAGATCACCAAGGACATCCACTGTGTGACCCGGTGGTCCAAGCTGCAGACGACCTGGAAGGGCGTCTCGCTCGACACGCTGCTCGCGGATGTCGAGACCGGCGCGGACTTCGCGATGGCGACCAGCTACGGCGGTTACACGACGAACGTGCCACTCGAGGACCTGCTCGACGGGCAGTCCTGGATCGCCTACGAGTACGACGGTGAGCCGCTGCATCCCGAGCACGGCGGACCCGCGCGGCTGCTCGTTCCGCACCTGTACTTCTGGAAGAGCGCGAAATGGGTCCGCGGCCTCGTGCTGTCCGACACCGAGGACCTCGGCTTCTGGGAGACGGCCGGCTATCACGAGTACGGAGACCCATGGAAAGAACAGCGATACGCCGGCGACTGATGTGGCAGGTCGCCACGGTGGCCGACGTACGGCGGGAGACCGGGACGGCTCGCACGATCGTGCTCGACGTACCGGACTGGCCGGGGCATCTCGCCGGGCAGCATCTCGACGTACGGCTGACCGCGGAGGACGGGTACCGGGCGTCGCGGTCGTACTCGATCGCGTCGGCCTGGACAGCATCGTCCTCGAACACGATCGAGCTGACCGTCGAGCAGGTGCCTGACGGCGAGGTGTCGCCGTACCTCGTCGAGGTGCTGAAGGCCGGCGATCCGTTGGAGATCCGCGGGCCGGTCGGCGGGTGGTTCGTGTGGAAGCCCGAGCAGGAAGGGCCCGTGCAGCTGATCGGCGGGGGATCGGGGGTCGTTCCGCTGCGGGCGATGCTGCAGGCGCATGCGGTCGCTGGTACGACGCCCGCGCGGTTGCTGTACTCCGTGCGACGCCCGGAGTCGGTGATCTACGTGAGCGATCTGAAGGAGCTGGCCGCGTCGGACGATGTCGACGTACGGCTCGTGTACACGCGGGAGGCGCCGGCCGGGGAGCCTCGGGTCGGGCGGATCGACGCGGAGCTGATCGAGCAGTACGCGTTCAAGCCCGAGGACGGCGCGACGACGTACGTGTGCGGACCGACGCCGTTCGTGGAGACGGTGGCGGACCTGCTGGTCGCGGCCGGCCACGACCCGGCCCGCGTCAGAACTGAACGTTTCGGCCCGACAGGAGGATCTCGATGAGTGAAGCAACCTACCTCGACGGCAATGCGGCGGCGGGGGCGTTGAGTGCGGTGTTCGCGGTCGATGTCACGGCCGCGATCGGCCGGTGCGACGGCTGCGGCCAGACCGGCGTCTTCGCCAAGGCTCGGCTGTACGTCGATGCGCCCGGCCTGGTCGCCCGCTGCCAGAACTGCGACAACGTCCTGCTCCGGGTCGTCACCACGCCCAACGACACCGTCCTGGACCTGAGAGGCCTCACGTACCTGCGCGTCCCCAACTCGTAACCCCGCCTGTCGGTGGGGTGGGTTAGCGCGGCTTGTGCTGGGTGCGGCGGATGGTGTCGCGCTGGGTCTCGCCCACGGCTCGTTCGTAGGCGAGGACCAGGCCCTGGATCGTGACGGGTTTGAAGCGTTCGACGAGCTGCTGGATGTGCTCCGGCGGACCGCCCGAGTCGCGGTAGTGCGGCCAGACCTTGGTGCGGAACACCTCGGTCAGCTCCTCGGCGAGCGCGCGGCCGTGCTCGGTGAAGATCCGGCCGGCGTCCAGTACCGCCTCGACCGGGAGATCCAGGTCGAGCAGTTCGACGCCGAGACTCAGATGCGCGGTCGCGACCTGGAACACGTCCTCGTCCGGCGTCGGCTCGACCACCCCGAGCGCCACGAGCATCTCGATGTCGTCGTCGGTCAGCTCCCGGCCGGTACGCCGTACCAGTGCTGCTCGATCAAGCGTTTCAGGGAGATCGCGCATCCACGGCGTCAGCAGCGTCCGGTGCAGCGCGATGTCCTGCGGTGTCGCGTCGGTGGGGATCCGGTCCAGGTACCCCTCGATCGCCTGCAGCGTGAACCCGTGCGCCTGCAGCTCCCGCACCAGATCGAGCCGCGCGATGTGCTCCGGCCCGTAGTACCCGACCCGCCCGCGCCGGATCGGCGGCGGAATCAGCCCCCGACCCGCGTAGAACCGCAACGTGCGAACCGTCATCCCGACGCGCGTGGACAGTTCGTCCACGGTCAGTGTTGCGTCCCCCGAGACCTCCGACATGGCGGAGATCATAACGGCCCGCACTTGACCATCGTGACAGCGTTGCTGTCACAATCGAGTCCATGACCAGCGAAGCCTTTCTGTACGACGCGATTCGGACACCGCGCGGCAAGGGCAAGCCCACCGGAGCACTGCACGAGGTCAAGCCGATCCAGCTGATCACCGGACTGCTGCAGGAGCTGCGAACCCGGTATCCCGATCTGGATCCGGCCGCCATCGACGACGTGGTGCTCGGCGTGGTGACGCCGATCGGCGACCAGGGCATGGACATCGCGCGCACCGCCGTACTGATGGCCGGCTATCCCGAGACGACCGGCGGCGTGCAGCTGAACCGCTTCTGCGCCTCGGGTCTCGAGGCCGTCAACCAGGCGGCGCAGCGGGTCCGGTCCGGATGGGAGGACTTCATCCTGGCCGGCGGCGTCGAGTCGATGTCGCGCGTGAAGATGGGGTCCGACGGCGGCGCCTGGGCGATGGACCCGGAGACCGCGCTCGAGACCGGCTTCATCCCGCAGGGCATCAGCGCGGACCTGATCGCGACGATCGACGGCTTCTCCCGCACCGACGTCGACGCGTACGCCGCGGAGTCGCACGCGCGGGCCGCGAAGGCGTGGGCCAACGGGTACTTCGCGCGTTCCGTCGTACCGGTCGTGGATCGGAACGGGCTGCGGATCCTCGACCACGACCAGCTCGTCCGGCCTGGGACGTCCGTCGAGACCCTCGCCGGGCTGCCGTTGTCGTTCGAGGCGATCGGGGAGCACGGCGGGTTCGACTCGGTCGCGCTGGAGAAGTACGTGACCGTCGAGCGGATCTCGCATGTGCACCACGCGGGCAACTCGTCCGGCATCGTCGACGGTGCCGCGCTGGTTGCTGTCGGCAACGAGAAGGCCGGGGAGGCACTCGGTCAGGCGCCCCGCGGCCGCGTGGTCTCTGTCGGTGTCAGCGGTGCGGACCCGACCATCATGCTGACCGGCCCGGCACCGGCCGCCCGGAAGGCCTTGGCGCGCGCCGGTCTGGACGTGAGCGATATCGACCTGTTCGAGATGAACGAGGCGTTCGCGGCCGCGGTCATGCACTTCATGAAGGATCTCGGCGTACCGCACGAGAAGGTGAACGTGAACGGCGGCGCGATCGCCCTCGGTCACCCGCTCGGCGCCACCGGCGCGATGCTGATCGGAACCCTGCTGGACGAGCTGGAGCGCCGCGAGCTCCGGTACGGACTGGCCACCCTGTGCGTCGGCGGCGGTATGGGAGTCGCAACCATCATCGAAAGGCTCTCCGCATGATCGAGTGGAAGAACGACGCCGGAGTCGTCACGCTGACGATGAACGACCCCGACGCCTCGGCGAACACGATGAACGACGCGTACGTCGCCGCGATGGGCCGGACCGTCGAGCGCCTGACCGCAGAGAAAGCCCTGATCAAGGGCGTGATCGTGACGTCGGCGAAGTCGACGTTCTTCGCCGGCGGCAACCTGCAGCAGCTGTCGCAGATCCAGCCGTCGGACGCAGCGCAGGTCTTCGAGACGATCGAGGAGGTCAAGCGGCAGCTGCGGGCGTTGGAGACCCTAGGTGTGCCGGTTGTTGCCGCGATCAACGGATCCGCGCTCGGCGGCGGCCTCGAGATCGCGCTCGCCTGCCACCACCGGATCGTTGCCGATGACAACCGGATCGAGCTCGGCGTCCCCGAGGTGACGCTCGGGCTGCTGCCCGGCGGCGGGGGAGTGACCCGCACGGTCCGGATGCTCGGGCTCCAGGACGCGCTGATGAAGGTGCTGCTGCAGGGCCAGCGGATGAAGCCCGCACACGCACTGTCGGTCGGCATCGTCGACGAGGTGGTGCCGGCCGCGGACCTGCTCGACGCAGCCCGCCGGTGGATCGCGTCGTACGACGGCGACGCCAAGCAGCCCTGGGACCGCGACGGGTACAAGATCCCCGGCGGTACGCCGTCCTCGCCGAAGCTGGCTGCTTTCCTGCCCGCGTTCCCGGCGAACCTGCGCAAGCAGCTCAAGGGCGCGCCGTACCCGGCGCCGCGGGCGATCATGAGCGCCGCGGTCGAGGGCAGCCAGGTCGACTTCGAGACCGCCTCGCGGATCGAGTCGCGGTACTTCGTGTCGCTGGCGACCGGTCAGATCGCGAAGAACATGATCCAGGCGTTCTTCTTCGACCTGCAGTCGATCAATGCAGGCGGGTCGCGGCCCTCCGGCGTACCTGCCTTTCGGGCGCGGAAGGTCGGGGTGCTCGGCGCCGGGATGATGGGCGCCGGAATCGCGTATGTGTGCGCGAAGGCCGGGATCGACGTTGTGCTCAAAGATGTTTCGTTGGAGGCGGCTGCGCGCGGTAAGGAGTACTCTGAGAAGCTGCTCGCGAAGCAGGTCGCGAAAAGCCGGTCGACTGCTGCCGATGCGGAGGCATTCCTGAGCCGGATCACCCCGACCGGGGACCCGAACGATCTGGCCGGGTGCGATCTGGTGATCGAGGCCGTCTTCGAGGACGGCGGGCTGAAGCAGAAGGTGTTCGCGGAGATCGCCGACGTGGTCGAGCCCGACGCGCTGCTCTGCTCGAACACCTCCACCCTGCCGATCACCACGCTCGCCGACGGCATCGACCGGCCGGACGACTTCATCGGCATGCATTTCTTCTCGCCGGTCGACCGGATGCCGCTGGTCGAGCTGATCGTGGGGGAGAAGACGTCGGACCGGGCGATCGCGCAGGCGTACGACGTCGTACGGCAGATCAAGAAGACGCCGATCGTGGTCAACGACAGCCGCGGGTTCTTCACGTCGCGGGTGTTCGGCACGCTCGTGATGGAAGGCGCCGCGATGGTCGCCGAGGGTGTCGACCCGGTAATGATCGAACGCGCCGCGACGCAGGCCGGGTTCCCGGCGCCGCCGCTGGCGATGCTGGACGAGGTGACGCTGACGCTGCCGCAGAAGATCCGGGACGCCGCGCGGGCGGCCGGTGACAGCGCGGGCGCGTTCGACGACCACCCTGGGATGGCGGTGACCGATCGGCTCGTCAACGAGTTCGACCGGCGCGGCAAGGCGGCCGGCGCGGGGTTCTACGACTACCCGGCCGACGGGCCGAAGCGGTTGTGGCCCGGGTTGCGGGAGCATTTCGCTGGTGATTCCGACGTCCCACTCGTCGATCTGCAGGAGCGTCTGCTCTTCGCGATGTCCCTGGAAACGATCAAGTGCCGCGACGAGGGCGTGCTGCGCTCGGTGCCGGACGCCAACATCGGTTCGATCTTCGGGATCGGGTTCCCGCCGCTGTACGGCGGCGCGTTGCAGTACGTGAACGCCTACGGGTCGGCCGCGTTCGCGGAGCGTGCGCGTCAGCTGGCAGCGGCGTACGGCGCCCGCTTCGAGCCGCCCGCACTGCTTCTTGCGAAGGCATCGGCCGGCGAGACCTTCGGCTGATCACGAGTCGATACCAACTACACACGTTCAAACAAATAGCAGCGCGCCCGGTCTTGCGCCGGGCGCGCTTTTGAGACATTGTGCTGGCACTTCTACAACGATTGACCTGTAGTAGCGTGTGCCAACAATCAGAGATGCTTAACACAGTTAAGTAACTCGGAACCGTGCGTCGTACCCCTGCGGCGTTCCCTCTCGGGAAGGTGGAATTCATGCCTGCTCATGTTCCGAACGCCGGTCTCACCCGGCGGGATCTGCTCAAGCGGACCGGTGGGCTGGCCGCCCTCGCCGCATTCACCGCGGCCTGTGGTGGCAACACCGGCCGACCGTCCACCGGCAGTGGAGGCGGCGGCGCGAAGGTCAACCTGTCGCAGTGGTACCACCAGTACGGCGAAACCGGCACGCAGCAGGCGGCGCTGAAGTACGCCAAGGCCTACCCCGACGCGAACGTCGCCGTCCAGTGGACGCCAGGTGACTACGGCGCCAAGCTCTCCTCCGGACTCCTGTCCAGCAAGGGCCCGGACGTGTTCGAGAGCCAGTTCAACATCGGCATGGTGAAGAGCAACCAGGTCGTACCGCTCGACGACATCATGGCCGACGTCAAGGACGACTTCCTGCCCGGCGACCTCGCCACGAACACCATCGACGGCAAGATCTACGGCGTCCGGATGATCATCGACCCGCAGGTCATCTACTACCGCAAGTCGTTGCTCGACAAGGCCGGCATCAAGCCGCCCGAGACCGTCGACGACCTGATCGCCGCGGCCAAGGAACTCACGACGAACAAGGTCAAGGGCATCTTCGTCGGCAACGACGGCGGCAACGCCATGGGCGGACCGGCGCTGTGGTCGTCCGGCGGCAGCTACCTGACCGACGACAACAAGCCCGGCTTCACCGGCGACCGGGCCGCGAAGGCGTTCGGCAAACTGCACGAGCTCTACGCGAGCAAGAGCGTCCTGCTCGGCGCGCCGACGGACTGGTGGGATCCGACCGCGATCAACCAGGGCCTGGTCGCGATGCAGTGGATCGGCATGTGGGCGGTGCCGGGCATGCAGAAGGCGCTCGGCGACGACATCGGCGTGATCCCGTTCCCGAAGCTTGACGCCGAAGGCAAGCCGGCCGTGTACTCCGGCGGCTGGACGCAGTTCGTGTCCTCCAAGAGCGCCAACGTCGACGCGGCGAAGAAGTTCGTCAAGTGGCTCTGGATCGACAAGTCGGAGTACCAGGAGGACTGGTCGCTGAGCTACGGCTTCCACATCCCGCCGCGCAAGAGCCTCGCGGCGAAGGCCTCGAAGCTGCAGAGCGGCGTCGCGGCCGACACGGTGAAGCTCAACCAGGACTACGGGCACACCGACAACCCCGCGTGGACCCCGAAGATGGGTACGGCGTTCACCGATCTGCTCACCAACTGCATCAAGAAGGGAGCTGACCCAGCTGCCGAGATCACCAAGGCCGAGAAGACCGTGAACACCGAGCTGTCGCGGTTGTTCGGATGAGCGCTCCGGCCAAGACCTCCGAGGTCCCCGCTACAGCTGGTGAGCGGCGGGGCCCGCGGCGGCGGCAGAAGGGCATCGCCGGGAACGCCCTGTGGTTCTGGGTGTTCGTCGGGCCGTTCGTGGTCGGCCTGCTGATCTTCTCGTACCTGCCGATCATCTGGAGCCTGGTCCTCAGCTTCTTCGAGGCGTACAACACAGCCACACCGTCGAAGTTCGTCGGGCTGCGCAACTACGTCGACATGCTCACCGACCACAACTTCCTGTCCAGCCTGGGCACGTTCACGATCTTCGCGGTGTTCATCGTGCCGCTGACGTTCGTGCTCTCGCTCGCGCTGGCGTTGCTGGTCAACCAGGTGAAGATCGCGCGGGCGTTCTTCCGGTCGGTGTTCTTCCTGCCGACCGCGTGCTCGTACGTCGTCGCGTCGCTGATCTGGAAGCTGTCGATCTTCAACGGCGTCCGGTTCGGCCTCGCGAACACGGTGCTCGGCTGGTTCGGGATCGAGAACATCGCCTGGCTGTCGACCGTGGATCCGCCCTGGTACTGGATCCCGCTGGTGACGGTCCGGCTGTGGCTCCAGCTCGGGTTCTACATGATCCTGTTCATCGCGGGGTTGCAGCGGATCTCGCCGACGTTGTACGAGGCGGCGTACGTCGACGGGGCGAAACCCGGATGGCAGGTCTTCCGGTACATCACGCTGCCGCAGCTGCGGGCGACGTCGGTCGCCGTACTGATCCTGAACCTGATCGCGGCGTACCAGGCGTTCGACGAGTTCTACAACCTGGTCGGCAACGTCAACTACGCGCGGCCGCCGCTGGTCTACCTGTACAGCATCTCGCTCGGCTCGATCCAGGACCTCGGGCACGGATCGGCCGGCGCGCTGATCCTCGCGGTCATCATCATGATCGTGACGCTGCTGCAGAGTCGGCTCTTCGGCTTCGGAAAGGCGGGCGACTGATGGCTGTCTCCGAACGTACGACGGGAACTCCGCAGCCGATCGGCTTCAGCCGGAGCACCCTGGGCCGGGTCGGCCTGGTGCTGCGCTGGGTCGCGCTGCTCATCGCGCTGGTGCTGTTCCTGATCCCGTTCTACCTGATCCTGCGCAACGCGCTGTCCACCGAATCGGACATCACCGCGCCGTCGTGGACGTTGTTCCCGTCGCATCTGCAGTGGAGCAACATCACTGAACTGTTCGACGACACGACAGTGCCGATGGCGCGGGCGCTGTACAACTCCGCCGTCGTCGCGATCCTCGGCACCGGCGGACAGTTGCTGCTGGCATCGATGGCGGGCTACGGGCTGGCGCGCATTCCCTATCGGCACGCGGACAAGATCTTCTACGCGATCGTCGCGACGCTGATGATCCCGGGCGCGGTCACGTTCATCCCGTCCTTCATCGTCGTGTCGTCGCTTGGGTGGGTGTCCTCGCTGCGCGGACTGATCATTCCGACGCTGTTCAGTGGGTTCGCGGCGTTCCTTTTCCGGCAGTATTTCCTCGGATTTCCGCGGGAGCTCGAGGAGGCGGCCCGGGTCGACGGCGCCGGGTACTTCGGGGTGTTCTGGCGAATCGTCGTACCGAACTCCCTGCCGTTCTTCGCGGCCCTCGCGGCAATCACCTTCATCGGCAACTGGAACTCGTTCCTGTGGCCCTTGGTGATCGGCCAGGACTCCTCGTCCTGGACCATCCAGGTCGCCATGTCCACCTTCATCACCGCCCAAACCATCAACATCCACGAACTCTTCATGGCCGTAGCAGTCTCGATCCTCCCCTTGGTCCTGATCTTCGCCTTCCTCCAGCGCTACCTAATCCAAGGCGTAACCCAATCCGGCATCAAAGACTGACCCAACCCAAGGCTCCCCGCCCCCACCTCGGCCGGTGAGACAGACCGGACGCCCCTGCGCGACGACTGCTTGTCGGCCACCTGCGGGGTGCGCGGACTGTTGCGTTGGGCGGATGTAGCTGGCGGTGGTGAGGTCGACTCGTTGGGCGGCGGTCTTTCCGGAACATAATCGTCAGCTGGTGGCAATTATGTTCCGGAAACCCGCTGCCTTCGTGCGGGTGACGGGTGCGAACTTGCTGGGCGCCCTGCTGCGGCGCGCGGACTGTTGCGGTGGGTACCGCGGTCGGCGGGGCGGTCCCAACCGTCGGGGAGCCCACCCGGCTTCCCGACGCCACCTCGGGTGGTGAGGCAGATCGGACGCCGCTGCGCGGCGGCTGTTTGTTGGCCGCCTGCGGCGGTGCGCGGGCTGTTGCGTCGGGCGGATCTAGCTTGCGGGGTCAGGCCGGCTCGTTGGGCGGTCTTTCCGGAACATAATCGTCAGCTGGTGGCAATTATGTTCCGGAAACCCGCTGGCCTCATGCGGGTTGGTCAGACGAGCAGAGAACCCACCATCCGAAGGGTTAACCCCGGGCTGGTGGGGTGGGCCTCTACGGGTGTGTGTCCGTTATCCCGATGACCTCGTCGAGGCGGTCGAGGGCGGCCTGCAGGTCGTCGACCTTGGCCTGGATGCGGTCGCGCTCGGCGCGCAGCATGGCTCGTTGCTCGGAGTCGGTGTGTCCGGAGTCCCAGCACGGCAGGAGCTCCGCGATCCTCTGGCTGGTCAGGCCGGCGGCGTACATCTGCTGGAAGAAGCGCACCAGAGTGATGGCGTCCTGCCGGTAGAGGCGCTGGCCCGACGGGCTGCGTTCCGCTGTGAGCAGCCCCTGCTGCTCGTAGTAGCGCACGGCGCGGACCGAGACGCCGGCGCCCCGTGCCACCTCGCCGATGCGGAGGACCCGCTCGGCAGACGTCTCCGTGACGGTCATGGTGACTCCCTTCACACCGGGTCCGGACGTCCAGCACTTGCCCCTGACGTCAGCGTCAGGTTCTAGCGTACCGGACATGGACATCAACAACTCAGTTGCCCTTGTCACCGGAGCCAACCGCGGCCTGGGACGCGCCTTCGCCCAGCGTCTTCTCGATCGGGGCGCGCGCAAGGTCTACGCCACGGCTCGCCGTCCCGAGAGCGTGGACCTGCCCGGCGTGGAGGTGCTGGCCCTCGACGTCACCGACCCTGTGTCCGTGCAGACAGCGGCCGCTGCGGCCCCCGACGTCTCGCTGCTTGTCAACAACGCGGGCATCCAGACGGGGACCGACCTCGTGACCGGTTCATTGGACGCGGTCCGGCTCGAGTTGGAGACCAATATGCTCGGCCCACTGGGGCTGATCCGGGAATTCGCGCCGACACTCGCCAGGAGCGGCGGGGGTGCGATCGTGAACGTCCTCTCGGCGATGTCGTGGTTCGGGATCGGGGGCGTCCACGCCTACCACCTGAGCAAGGGCGCGGCGTGGGCCATGACCAACAGCGTCCGCCTGGAGCTCGCCGAGCAGGGGACCCTCGTGACGGCCGTCCACCTGGGCCTGGCCGACACGGACATGGCGGCCGGCTGGCCCGTGGACAAGATCGCCCCGTCGGACCTGGCCGACGCCGCGCTCGACGGCGTCGAGGCGGGCTCCGCCGAGGTCCTCGCCGACCGGTGGAGCCGGGACATCAAGTCCCGGCTGTCGCTGACGCCGGAAGAGTTCAACGCCGCGATGGATCGCGCCCTGGCGACCCTGACGACGGCCTGAGCCCATCCCCGCGAGCTCAGCGCACCGGCTTTCCGGAACAAAACCGTCAGCTGGCGGCGATTATGTTCCGGAAAGCCGGTGTGCCCAGAAGAGCGTGTGCCCACCGGACCCTTCGGGGACAAAGGATTCGTCGTCGATAACCAGGCCAGCGCCGGCCAGCCAACTGCGGTACGTCGCCGCATCGCTGTGGCTCCACCACATCGGAGCGCCGCCGTCGAGCCAGTTGTCCTCGGTGCCGGTCCAGGCGGTGTGGCCCGTCGTACAGAGGAAGCAACCACCGGGCCGGAGCCACGCAGCGATCCGCGCGAGGAGTTGCGGCTGTTCGTCCAGCGGCAGGTGGATCAGCGCGTAGAGCGAGACGACGGCGTCGAACGATCCGGCGGGGAAGTCGAGCGACATCGCGTCGGCGTTGATGAATTCGGCCCGCGGTACGAGTTCACGCGCGCGGCTGATCTGGACCTCGCTGATGTCTACGCCGACCACGTGATGTCCCGCGGCGCTGAGTGCGCGTGCCACGGGTACGCCGCTGCCGCAGCCGATGTCGAGGATCCGGCTCAGTGGGGCGAGGCGCGTGAGTAGGTTTTCGATCCAGGGCTGGTACTTCGTGTCGGCGCCGGTTGCGTTGTCGTAGCGGCGCGAGAGTTTGTCGTAGCCGCGGCGTACGAGCTGCTTCGGGTTCTCCACGTCACGGACGGTAGTGCGTTCAGCCGAGCGCGGCGAGTCGGTTTTGGCGGGTGGCGCGGTGGGTCCCGCTGCGCGAGGAGTAGTCGCGCCGATCGGGGAACCTTCTCGGGAGTCGCCGCGTCAGCGGAGAAGATGCCATCCGCACCAGGCACAGTTCGCGCCTGGCCCCCCGAGTGTGGAGCTCCCCATGACCGACCGCCCGGCCGAGCCGGATCCTCGCCCCGCCGCACCTCAATCACCTGCGTCGAGTTATGGGCAACAGCCCACCTTCGGCAATGCCCCATCAGGTGCCGCCCAGCCCCCATGGCAGACCACCGCCTATCCACAACAGCCCCCTCCACCCGCAGGCTCCGGGTACCCGCAGCACCTTTGGCCAGAGCACGCGCAGCAGCCTGTTGCCGCAATGCCGTCCGGAGTCCGTCGGCCGATGGGCTCGGGCGTGCCGAGTGTCCTCGCGCTGCTGTTCGGGATGGCCGGGCTGGTCGCGCCGTTCCTGCCGTTCTCGAACCTCATCGACCGGTTCCCGGTCCGCCAGTACCTGGCCTTCCCGTTCGCCCTACCGGCACTGGCCCTGGCGATCGCAGGGCTCGCCGGCAACCGCCGCGGAAAGCCTGCGGCAGCGATCGGCCTGATCCTCGCCGTTCTCGCCGTGGGCGTCGGCGCGATCATGGTCTACAACTACGACTTCCGAAGCTGACTGCTCAGGCTCCGCCGAGCGGCCCCGAGACGGTCAGCCTGTGCCCTTCGGGCAGGACGAGAGTGAAGGTACGGCGGTACCAGGGCCTGTCCTGCGGCGGTGTGGAGGCGACGCCTGCGGCGTGAGCGGCGTCGTACAGCGGATCCACGAGTACGCCGACCTCGACGGCGACCGTGGCGGGGAGATGTCGCCCGTCGCGCGCCGTACTTCGAGGCCGACAACATCGCGTGCAGTGCGCCGAGATCCCGGTCGAGATCGAGCGCCAGGAGATCGAGTCGGGCTGTCTTCAAAGGTGCTTCTCGAAATCAAGTCAGGCGGTGGCGTGTTTTCTGTCTACGGTCGAGGCTATGCGGATTGTTACGCGCGAGCAGGCCATCGCCTACCGGCTGCACGTCAACAACCTGGTCGAGAGACTGCCGAGCGGGTCGCAGGAAGAGGCGGCGTACGTCGGGTTGCAGGACACTGCGCCGCGGGACGCGTTGCTCGGATTGCATGCTCGGATGGCGGGATGCTCGCCGGCGGACTGGGAGCACCCGGCGCTGATCCAGACGTACAGTCCGCGCGCGGCGGTGTATGTGTTGCCGGCGCGGGACTTCGGGGTGTTCACACTCGGCCGGAAGCCGCTGGATTCGCGGCGGATCGACGTACTCGCGGAAAACGTGTGCCGGACGTTGGGCGGTGAGGAGCGGCGCGGAGCCGGGATGTCGCCGGCCGATGCGCTTGTGGTGTGGGACCAGGTGGCTCACGAGCTGGTCGAGGTGGACTTCGACGGCGTACCCGGTTGGGTACTTCGGGACGACGCGGACCGTTTGTGGTCGGCGGACGCGCCGCGCGGGGTGCGGTTGCTGGCTGCGCCGGATCTGCGGTTGTTCGGTCGCGATCGAGACGGCCGGTTCATAGCGCCCGGTCTGCGGGCCCTGACCGCGGCGGCCGATTCGTTCCACCCGAACGGGTTGCTGGTCGACGGCCGGATCGTCGGTGCCTGGGGACGGAAAGGCGGCCGCGTCGACGTGGTGCTGTCGGAGGGGCTCAGCCGGGAGCAGTACGACGATTTGTGCGCGGAGGTGACGAGCCTGCCGGTGCGGGATCCGCGGCTGTCAGTCCGGTGAGCTGTCGGTCCGGCTGAGCTGTCAGTCCGGTGAGTCGAGCGGCTTGCGGTCGCTGCGGAAGGTCGCGCGCAGAGCATCGACGTCGACCTCGGGCAGGTGGCGTTCGACGAGGTCGAAGGTTTCCTCGATGAGGTCGTGGAGGGTCTGGGCGCCTTCGGGGGCGGGCCGGTCGAAGACGGCGCGGAGGCGGGCGGCGAGGGACGGCGGCGCCAGTGGGAGCCCGAGCGCGTCGAGGCGCTTGAAGGCCAGGACGTGACCGCTGTACCGGCCGTTGAGCGCATAAAGCACGTTGAGCAGCTGGTTGACCATGCGCACGAACTCGCGGGCGACCAGAAGCGGGTTGTCGCGCTCGAAGAACATCTGCCAGCGCCAGAACTTCTCGATGTTCCCGTTGTGCCGTACGACGGCGAGCGCCAGGTCACGCGGATACGTCGCCACGCGCTCCTGCCAGCGTGCAACGACCTCCGCTCGCGGCCCGATCACCTCGCGGCCGTCGATGATCCCCTGCGCCAGCTGCATGACCTGCCCATCGGGATTGCCGGCGAGCAACTCGTCCAAGGCGCGATCGACCATCTGCGTCAGCGTGTGCGCGACCTCGACCATCAGCCCGTCCAGCCGCGGCGCGCCCAGGTACAGGTGGTCGTCCCAGGGCGGCCCGTCGACGTTCACCAACCGAACGTCAGCAGCGACCGCGAGTCGCTCATCGGGCGTAGGCGGCCGGAACCAGAACACGCCGACCTCGACATCCGACCAACGATCCGCGTCCCCGCGAGCGGTCGACCCACCCAGCATCACGGCGTCGACGCCCTCTACAGCGGCGTACCAGTCGAGAACGGGCCGTACCGTCTGCCGTCGCCAGCGCGCCGCCTCGGTCACCATCGCTGCAGTAGATCACGGCGGATGGGCAACAATCGGCACATGCCAGTTCCCACCTGCCCCTGCGGACAAGACCTCCCGTACGCCGCGTGCTGCGGCCGCCTGCACCGCGGCGAGGCGACGGCCACTACGGCGGAGCAGTTGATGCGGTCCAGGTACGCCGCCTTCGCGATGCACGATGCGGCGTACCTGCGCCAGACCTGGTCCCTCGGCACCCGCCCGGCCCATATCGACTTCACCCCAGGCCAGAAATGGACCGGCCTGGAGATCGTCAACACCACCGGCGGCAGCCCCTTCCACACCGAAGGCACCGTCGAGTTCCACGCCCACTACACCCGAAACGGCCACCCAGGCACCCAATCCGAAAACAGCACCTTCACCCGCGAAGCAGGCGAATGGGTGTACGTCGCGGCGCTGTGAGGACTACTCCGGGATTTGGTAAGTCGGGGTGAGGATTGCTCGGGCGAGGGTGTGGAAGGCTAGGTTGAAGCCGACTACTGCGGGGGTGGCTTCCGCGTCGACGTCCAGGGCTTCTACGTCGATGGCGTGGACGACGAAGTAGTAGCGGTGGATCTGGTCGCCTGCGGGTGGGGCGGCGCCGCCGAAGGACTTGGTGCCGAAGTCGTTGCGGACGTGGAAGGCGCCGTTGTCGAGGCGTTCGCCTGCGCCGGCGCCGGTGGGGAGTTCGGTGACGGTGGCCGGGAGGTTGACCAGGACCCAGTGCCAGAAGCCGGAGACGATCGGGGCGTCCGGGTCGAAGCAGGTCACGACGAAGGCCTTGGTCTCCGCCGGGAACCCGGACCAGCTGAGCTGCGGCGACGTGTTGCCGCCGGCGAACGCGTGGTCGTCCGGCAACGGCTTGCCGTCGGCGACGTCGGTGCTGGTGACGGTGAACGAACCGGCCTCCGGGAGGAGTTTGTACGGGTCCGGTGCGACGGGACGATCGAGCGACATCTTGTAGGCCCTCCGAGTCTCGCGGCGTGCTGATGGAAGTGTGGTGATTCCGACACTACTGTCCACATCCCGCTGGTCCGTTCCGGGGCACGGACTCGGGGATGCGAAGATCGGAGCGGTACGACGGGACCGTCGGCCGGACCGGTGGACGGGAACCGACGGGAACGGATGGTGGGCGCGATGGAGGACTCGATGGAGGACGGTGTGGACGGCGCGCTGGAGGGGTACCTGGAGCGGATTGCTCCGGCGGATTCCGGAGCGATGCGGGCGGCCGAGGAGCGGCACGCGCAGCTGACGAAGCCCGCCGGCTCGCTCGGGGTCCTGGAGGACCTGTCCGTGAAGGTGGCCGGGATGACCGGAACGCTGGCTGTGCCGCATCCGGCCGTGGTGACGGTCTTCGCGGCCGACCACGGGGTCCACGCGCAGAACGTCTCCCCGTGGCCGCAGGAAGTGACCGCCGCGATGCTGGCGAACTTCGCGGCCGGTGGCGCCGCGGTCAACGCGTTCGCGAAGAACAACGGTGTCGACGTCCGCGTGGTCGACGTCGGTGTCGCCACGCCGGTTGAGCAGTTGGACATCCTGCACGCGAAGGTCCGCCCAGGTACGCGCGACCTGTCGCAGACCGAGGCGCTGACCGAGGACGAGGCGCGTACGGCGATCGCGGTCGGGTTCGACCTCGCCGACCAGCTGGTCCGGGACGGGTACCGCTGCCTGCTGACCGGTGACATGGGTATCGCCAACACCACCGCCTCGGCCGCGCTGATCGCGACCTTCACGGGCGCGACCGCCGACGCCGTCACGGGTCGCGGGACCGGCATCGACGACGCGGCGCTCGCGCACAAGACACGCGTCGTACGGGATGCTCTCGCGCTCCACGCCGTACCTGCGACCGAGCCGCTCAAGGCTCTGCAGGCGTACGGCGGCCTTGAGCATGCTGCCCTTGCCGGGTACATCCTCGGCGCGGCGGCCAATCGCACACCGGTCATCCTGGACGGCGTGATCGCCGGGGCGGCCGCGCTCGTGGCGCAGGCGTTCCACCCGGCCGTCGTCGACTACTGCGTCGCAGGACACCGGTCCGCGGAGCCTGGTCACGCGGTCGCGCTCAAGCAGCTCGGTCTGCAGCCGCTGGTCGACCTGGACCTGCGGCTCGGTGAGGGGACCGGGGCGGTGCTCGCGTACCCGATCCTGACCTGCGCTGTCCGTGCGCTCGCCGAGATGGCCACGTTCGAGGACGCGGGGATCACTTCGTGACCAACCAGTACCTGTCCGGTCTGGTCCTCGAGGGACGGCGCGTGGTCGTCGTCGGCGGTGGCGGGGTCGCCCAGCGTCGGTTGCCGCGGCTGCTCGAGTCCGGGGCGCAGATCGACCTCGTCTCGCCGTCGATCACGCCGACGATCGAGGGGCTGCTCGGCAACCCGTCGCTGACCTGGATCGAGCGCGGGTACGCCGATGGTGACCTGGACGGAGCCTGGTACGTCGTGGTCGCGACGGATGATGCCGCGGTCAACGATCAGGTGTCCGCGGAGGCGGAGGAACGGCGGATCTTCTGCGTGCGATCCGACGACCGTTCCCGTGCGACCGCGTGGACTCCGGCGTCCGGGCAGCACGACAACGTGACGATCGGTGTTCTCGGTGGAGGCGATCACCGGCGGTCCGCCGCCGTACGGGACGCGATTCTCGAGGGGCTGCGGACCGGTGAGCTGGCGGCGCGCGAGGTGGATCGGCGGCCCGGGGTGTACCTCGTTGGTGGGGGACCGGGCGATCCGGATCTGATCACGGTGCGCGGGCGGCGGTTGCTGGCCGAGGCGGATGTGGTGGTTGCGGATCGGCTGGCTCCGCAGCAGTTGCTGGATGAGCTGCATCCTGATGTCGAGCTGTTCGATGCGGCGAAGCTGCCGCGCGGACGGGCGGCGCAGCAGGAGGAGATCAATCGGATCCTGGTGGAGCGGGGGCAGCAGGGGAAGGTTGTGGTGCGGCTCAAGGGCGGGGATCCGTACGTGTTCGGGCGCGGGTTCGAGGAGGCGCTCGCGTGTGCGGCGGCTGGGGTTCCTTGGACTGTGGTGCCGGGGATCACGAGTTCGATTTCCGTGCCGGCGGTTTCGGGGATACCGGTGACGCATCGTGGGGTCACGCATGAGTTCACGGTGGTGTCGGGGCATATCCCGCCGTCGCATCCGGATTCGCTGGTGAACTGGGATGCGTTGGCGCAGTTGCACGGGACGCTGGTGTTGCTGATGGCGGTGGAGAACCTGCCGGCGATCACGTCCCGCTTGATCGAGGGCGGTCGCGCGGCGGAGACACCCGCGGCGGCGATTGCCGACGGCACCCTTCCTGGGCAGCGGATGGTCACATCGGATCTCGCCGGGATCGCACAGGCGATGGCGGACGAGGGCGTCGGCGCACCGGCGATCGTTGTCATCGGCAACGTGGTAGAGGTGGCCGCGCAGGCACGGGCCGGGAAGAGCACGTGACTCTGGTTCCGGTTGGGGAGGCGGAGGACTCGCGGCTGGCCGATTACGTTCGGTTGCGGGAGGTTAGTCTTCGGCGGTTGCTGGAAGAAGAGCATGGGTTGTTCATTGCCGAGGGCGACAAGGTGATCCGCCGGGCGGCGGATGCCGGGTATGAGCCGCGGTCGTTCCTGCTCGCGCCGCGGTGGCTCGACTCGTTGCAGGACGTGTTGGAGAAATGGCCGGACAAGCCCGTGTACGTCGTCTCGGAGGAGTTGGCCGAGCAGGTCACCGGGTTCCACGTGCACCGCGGCGCGCTGGCGTCGTACAAGCGGCAACCCGCCGTACCGCTGCCGGACCTCCTCACCGACGACGTACGGCGGATCGCGATCTTCGACGAGATCGTTGACCACACCAACGTTGGAGCCGGGTTCCGCGCCGCGGCCGCTCTCGGTGTCGGGCTGGTGCTGGTGACGCCGACGTGCGCCGACCCGCTGTACCGGCGCTCGATCAAGGTGTCGATGGGGACCGTTTTCCAGGTCCCGTGGACCCGCCTGCAGGACTGGCCCGGCGACCTGCGGCACCTGCAGGACAAGGGGTATGTCGCCGCCGCGATGGCGCTCGCCGACGACTCGATCACGCTCGACGAGCTCGCGGACCGCAAGGACGACAAGCTCGCGCTGATCTTCGGCACCGAAGGGCACGGCCTCAAGCCGCATGTGCTCGAACAGGCAGACCTGACCGTACGCATCCCGATGGCCGGCGGCGTCGACTCCCTCAACGTGGCATCCTCAGCAGCAGTAGCGTTCTACGCCACACGCTGAGGGGGAGCTATGCGTACGACGGAACGCCTGGTACTGCGCCCGTTCCGCGAGACCGACCTGGAACCGTGGGCCGCGCTGAACGCGGATCCCGACGTCACGCAGTACCTCGGACCGCCGCTGGACCGGGAGCACTCCGACCGGATCGCCGCGGCCGTGAACGCGTCGTACGCCGCCGACGGGATCGGGTTCCTCGCGGTGGAACGACGTACGGACGGGATGTTTCTGGGCGCCTGTGGGCTCAGCAGGGAGCAGTGGTACCCGGACGACCTCGAGATCGGGTGGCGGCTGGCGCGGGAGTACTGGGGCCACGGGTACGCGACCGAGGCGGCGGCGTCGTGGCTCGACTACGCCTTCGCCGAGGTCGGGCTGCCGCGGGTAATTGCGGTGACCGACACTCCGAACGTCCGTAGCATCGCGGTCATGCGCCGGCTCGGCATGAGCTTCGACCACCAAGCGGTGCTGGAGGAGGACGGCGTACTGTTCGACGCCACGATCTACTCACTCAAGGCGGAGGAATGGCGAAAGTAGTTCTCGTCACCGGCATGCAGGCGGCGGGGAAGTCCACTATCGCGCCGCTGCTCGCCGCGCGGATGGGTCCGCCGGCCGCGACGCTCGACGGGGACGTGTTCTACCGCGGCGTGGTCGCCGGCGCCGAGGTGATGACGCCGGACCCGTCGGCGGAGGCAGTGCGGCAGTTGGAACTCCGGTACGACGCCAGCGCGCTCGTCGCACAGCACTACGCCGACGCCGGTTTCGACTTCGTCTGCAGCGATATCGTCCTGGGCGATCACGTCGAGCGCTGGTTCTCCCGGCTGCACGACATCGACCCGTACCTCGTCGTACTCGTCCCGTCGGTCGAGTCGATCGTCGAGCGGGAGATCGGCCGCGGCGGCGCCAACTCGTACCGTGACTGGGGTCCCTCGCTCGAGGACGGCGTACGGGCATTGCAGGCCGGCCTCGACGAGATCCCGCGCCGAGGCCTGTGGCTCGACACCTCGGGTCAGACCGCGGCGGAAACCGTCGACGGGATCGACCTGGAGAAGGCCCGCTGGTAGGTCAGGTGGCGGGCGTGTCCTCGTGCTCGTCCTCGTGCTCGACCATCGGGGACACCGGCCAGTCGGTCGGGTAGTCCGGGGCGAACTCCTCGGCCTCGGCGAACAGGCGCTTCTTGTACTTGCGGGACAGGCGGTCGCCGAAGACCATGCCCTGCGTGTGGTCGGTCTCGTGCTGCAGGCAGCGCGCCAGCAGGCCGTCGCCCTCGAAGCTGACCGGCTGGTTGTGCTGGTCGACGCCGGTGACCTTCGCGAAGTCGGGGCGGGCGCACTTGGTGAACGCGCCGGGCAGCGACAGGCAGCCCTCGTCGCCCTCGTCGAGGTTGCGGTCCTTACCCTCCGGGAGCTCCAGCGTCGGATTGCACACGACGCCCTGGACGCGGTTGCCGTCCTTGTCGGGGCAGTCGAACACGAACAGCTGCAGGTCCACGCCGACCTGGTTCGCCGCCAGGCCGACACCCTCGGCCGCGTTCATCGTCGCGACCATGTCGGCGACCAGCGTCTGCAGTTCGTCCCCGAAGTCGGTGACAGGCTGATTGACCCGATGCATGACGTCGGTACCCCACCGCGTAATAGGCCGCACCGAACCGTTCGAAGGCAACGTAGACATGCCCGAAATCCTAACCGCCCGCACCCCCGCCGCATCTTCGAGCACCCACCAACCGTTGTCGTGGCGCGTTCGTGGTTGGTGGGTGCTCAAAGTTGGGTGCTACTTGGCGTTGACCTCGTCGCGCCAGGTGATCCAGTCGCGGAGCAGGCCCAGGTCGTAGTCGGGGCCGGAGGAGTGGACCGTGAAGAGGCGGGTGCCTACGTCCAGGAGCGACTTGCCGACCTGCTCGGGGGTCTTGTCGCCGACGGCGACCGAACGCTCGATCTCACCGGGGTCGCGGCCGATCGTGGCGCAGTGCTCGTCCAGTACGGCGTGCTTGTGCGCGATCGTCTCGGCGTCGCCGAAACCGTGCCAGATGTTCGCGTGCTTGGCGACGAGCTTCAGCGTCTTCTTCTCACCGCCGCCGCCGATCAGCACCGGGATGTCCCGGGTCGGCTTCGGGTTGAGCTTGTCCCAGCGGGCCTCGATCCGCGGCAGCGCCTCGCCGAGGGCGTCCAGCCGGCCGCCCGCCGTACCGAACTCGTAGCCGTACTCGTCGTAGTCCTTCTCGAACCAGCCGGAGCCGATACCGAAGATCAGCCGGCCGTCGCTGATGTGGTCGACCGTCCGCGCCATGTCGGCGAGCAGGTCGGGGTTGCGGTAGGAGTTACAGGTGACCAGGGCGCCGAACTCGACCCGCTCGGTCGCCTCGGCCCAGGCGGCCAGCATGGTCCAGCACTCGAAGTGCAGACCCTCGGGCTCACCGCTCAGGGGGTAGAAGTGGTCCCAGTTGAAAACAACGTCGACGCCGATCTCTTCGGCCGCTGCGACGGTCCGCCGGATGTCGGCGTACTGGGCGTGCTGGGGCTGGACCTGCAGACCGATCCGGACGGGAAACGCGCCGTACGGACGGTCGGTGGAATCGGAAGCTGTCATACCGGCGATCCTATCCCGCTTTACGGAGGACCCTCCGGATAGGTCACTGGGTGACGTTGTCACCGGCCGGGAGTTGGTCGGCGTAAACGGCGGCCCAGTCGCCGAGGGCGCGGATCGGGACCAGGAGGTCCTTGCCGGCGACGGTCAGCGAGTACTCGACCCGCGGCGGCGCTTCGGCGTACCGGGTGCGTTCGACCAGGCCGTTGTGCTCGAGGCGGCGGAGTGTCTCGGTGAGGACCTTCTGGCTGATACCGCCGATCTGCCGGCGGAGCTCGCCGGGACGCGCCGGGCCGTCCGAGAGCGAGTACAGCACGACCATCGGCCAGCGTCCGCTGATCAGGTCGGCGGCGACGCGCGCCTGGCAGTCGGCGAAGAATCTCGGCTCCACCCGTCCATTGTGCGTCGGCCGTTGGGCACCTGGAGGTGCGCATCGAACTGTCTACCGTCCAATCCATGCGAATAGGAACACTGGGCAACGGGTTGATGGCTGAGGCGCTGGCCTCGCAATGGGTCAAGGCAGGCCATGACGTGATGGTGGGTGGTCGCTCGGCCGACCGCGCGGCTGAGGTGGCTGAGCGCGTCGGCGCGACGGCCGGGTCGCTGGCGGAAGCAGCGGCGTACGGCGAGGTGGCGTTGCTGGCTGTCCCAGCCGAGGTGGCGGTGAAGGTCGCTGAGGTGGTGCCTGCCGGTACGACGTTGATCGATTGCACGAATGCGCTGGATCAGCGGGACTTCACGCTGGCGCAGCCTGCCGCAGCTGAGGCGATCAGCCGGGCTGTGCCGGGGGTGCAGGTTGTGAAGGCGTTCAACCTGGCGCCTGATGCCGTGTGGCGGAATCCGCCGGCTGGGCTCGGGGTGCCGCTGTGCGGCGACGCTGGGGTGGAGCAGGTTGCGGAGCTGGTGCGGGATCTCGGGTGTACGCCGGTGTTCGCGGGCGGACTGCGGCGGGCACGGTTGCTGGAGGCAACGGCCGCGCTGGCGATCGGGATCTGGGTCAGTGGGGGAGACGTGCGTGAGATGTTCCCACCGCTAGCTGACGCTTTCGGTGCGGTGCTGCCCGGCCAGCCGTAGGCTCCAGGCGGGGAACAGCAGGTAGGTCCCCGCCCAGCTCACGCCGGCTACGAACGTCCAGGCCGGGGCGGTGTCCATGTCGTCGAGACCCATCAGGATACCTGGTACGCCGACCAGCCCGAGCAGCATGACCAGACCGGCAACCAACGCCGCTCGCCGCAATCGCGGCAACCCGATCCGGCTGATCCCGACCAGCCAGACCCCGATCAGAGCAAACCCGAAACTCGACCACAGCCCGGCCAGGTAGAAGCCGGTGATACCGGTGAGCACAAACACCGTCCCCAGAACTGTCAGCACCGCCCCGACTGCTGCAACACCCAGAAGAACCGCCCGACGGCCGGATCGGAGGAGCCAGGCGAGGGTGAGGCTGAGGAGGCCCAGGAGGGCGTTGCCGAGGTCGTTGATGACACCGAAGGGTTCGCCTGCGGCGTAGAAGACGATCAGGCATGCGCAGGTGGCGAGGCCCACGATGCCGTGGGTTCTCGCTACCGGGATCAGCCGCGGATCAGCGTTCACCCTTGGATGATCGCGCAAACAGCTCGTTCAAGTCAGCCTGTGGGATCTGGTCGGCGGCGAACGTGATCGTGCCCTTCGTCGCCAGCTCCTCCGCGCTCCGGCGGACGAACCCGAGTGCGGCCCGGGCGATACTGCCCCCGAGGCTGATCCGGACGACGCCGGCCGCCTGCAGGTCGGCGACCGCCAACGTGGACCTGCCGAGACCGATGACAACGTTCAACGGGCCGTCGATCTCGGCCACCAAGGTGCGGATCGTGGCGAGCTCGTTGACGCCGGGCACGTACAGGCAGTCCGCCCCCGCCGCGCGGAAGCGGTTCGCGCGCTCGATCGAGTCGCTCAACGAGGTCGGCGTACGTAGCAACTGCCCGTCGGTCCGCGCGGTCAGCACAAAATCAGGACCCGCCGCCTCCCGAGCCGCGACGACACGCTCCACTGCGAGCGAGACGTCGTACAGTTCCCGCCCGTCGTAGTCCTCGATGTTCCCGCCGGCCAACCCGGCCTCGCGGGCCAGCCTGATCGTGTCCGCGACCTGCGACGGCTCGGCGCCGTACCCGTCCTCGAGATCCCCGTTCACCGGTACGGCGCTTGCGGCCGTGATCTCCCGCATCCGCTCGAACATCTGCTCCCGCGACACCGCAGGCGCCCCGTCCGGAAGCGTGTGATCACCCTTCGCCATCGAGAACGCGATCCCCGCACTCGTAGTCGCGATCGCCGAAAACCCAGCCGCCGCAAGGATCACCGCACTCCCGGCGTCCCACGCGTTAGGCATCACAAACCGCCCGGCATGCAACTCACGAAACGTCATGCCCCCGAGTCTGCCACCGCCAAACTTCGGCGCGGACCGCACTGTTGCACAGGAACTGGTGAGTGAGCACAGGCTATTTCCTGTGCAACGGTGCGGGAGGGGGTGTTACGCCCCGAGTTTTGACGCGGCGGCCTGGTCGAGGAGCCAGAGGGTTCGGTCGTGGCCCTTCGGGTGGGCCGCGGGGAGGTCGCCGCCGGTGAGTGCCTGGGCGACCGCGTCTGCCTTGTCCTCGCCCGACACCACGAACCAGACCTCCCGCGCCCGGTCCAGCCGCGGGAACGTCAGGGAGACCCGGGTCGGTGGCGGCTTCGGCGAATCGTGGACGGCTACCGCCTCGACATCGATCACCTCGAGCTGCGGATAGCCGGGGAAGAGCGACGCCACGTGTCCGTCCGGGCCGACGCCGAGCATCAGTACGTCGAACTTCGGCGAGCCCGCCGCGGCGAGCTCCTCCGCGTACGCCGCAGCTGCAGCCTCAGCGCCCTGCCCGGTGTCGGCAGGCATCGGGTGCACCCGCGCGGGGTCGATGTCCAGGTGAGACAGCAGCGCCTCCCGGGCCTGCGTCTCGTTCCGGTCCGGGTCGCCGTCGGGCAGGAAGCGCTCGTCACCCCACCAGAACTCGACCCGATGCCAATCGATCTGCTCCCGGGCCGGCGACTCCGCGACGGCCCGGTACACGAGGGCGGCGACCCGCCCGCCGGTCAGCACCACCTGGGCGACATCACCGGTGCTCTGGGCATCGACGACCCGGGTGATGAACCGGGACGCGACGGCGTACGCCAGATCGTCGGCATCGGCATGGATCAGCAGCTCGGCCTGGTTCATCGCTTCGCCGCCTTCTTGCCCCCAGCAACCTTCTTCGCAGCAGCAACCTTCTTCGCGGCGACCTTCTTGGTAGCAGGCTTCTTGGCGGCCGCCTTCTTCTGCGGAGTAGCCTTCTGCGCCGCGACACCCGCAGCGGTCGCCTTCGCCGACGTCGACTTCCGCGCCGTCTCCGCGACCTTCTTCGCGTCCGCCGGCAGCGCGTCCCGCTCGACCATGCACGCCAGCGTCTTCGCGTACACGTCGTCCGGATCGAGCCGCCGCAGTTCCTCGCTCAGCAGCTCGGACGTCGTACGCCGCTTCAACGCGACCGGCCGATCCGGCTGGCCCGGCACGCTGAACGTCGCGACCGCACCGTCCGGCCGCGTCAGCGCGATCGCACCGGAAGGGGTGAACAGCCGTACGGCGGTCACACCCGGGCCCCGCGAGTTCCGCTGCTCCACCGGCACCTTGAGCCGCGACTGCAACCATGCGGCCATCAGATCCGCACTCGGGTTCCCGCGAGCGGCCGTGACCTCGGCCCCGGTCACCTTCGTCGGGTACTGATCCAGCGCGGCCGCCATCAGCGCACGCCACGGCGTCAGCCGTGTCCACGCGAAGTCGGTGTCACCAGGCGCGTACCCCTCGGCCCGCGCGCTGTAGTCCACCGAGGCCCGGCGCGTAGCCGCCGCATCGGTCACCCGGCGCCGACCCAGCCGGCCCAACGGATCCTCGGCGGGAACGCGAGGCCCGCCGCCCGGCCACCAGACGATGACGGGGGAGTCGGGCAGCAGCAATGGTGTGACCACGGACTCCGGCACCTTCGCCAGCTCACCGTGCAACCGCAGCAGCACCGCTTCACCCGGAATGCCTTCGCCGACCCGTACTTCGGCGTCCAGCCCGGACGCGCCGCGGCCCGGCCGCAGGATCGCGACCAGGACCCGGGACGGGTGTTCGCGACCGGCCTCGTTCGCGGCCTTCATCGCGTCGTGGTGGGACGCCTCGTCGACGACCACCACGATGGTGCCGACCATGCCCATGGCCGGCGAGCCGGCGTTCCGCCGGGCCTTCAGCAGCGCCGACGCGATCTCGCTCGAGGTGGTGTCGGTCAGGTCGATGATCATGGCCGCCTCCAGGCACGTCCGTCGCGGGCGAGCATCTCCTTGGCCGAGTCCGGGCCCCAGTCGCCGGACGCGTACTGCTCCGGCTTGCCGTGCCGGGCCCAGTAGTCGAGCACCGGGTCGAGGATCTTCCAGCCCAGTTCGACCTCGGTGTGCTGCGGGAACAGCGGCGGATCACCGAGCAGTACGTCGAGGATCAGCCGCTCGTACGCCTCGGGGGAGGACTCCGTGAACGAGCCGCCGTACGCGAAGTCCATGTTCACGTCGCGGATCTCCATCGACGTACCGGGCACCTTGGCGCCGAAGCGGACCGTGATGCCCTCGTCCGGCTGGATCCGCAGCACCAGGGCGTTCTGGCCGAGCTCTTCGGTCTCGGTCTTGTTGAACGGCAGGTGCGGCGCGCGCTTGAACATCACCGCGACCTCGGTGACGCGCCGGCCGAGCCGCTTGCCGGTACGCAGGTAGAACGGGACGCCCGCCCAGCGGCGGGTGTCGACATCGACCCGCAGCGCAGCGAACGTCTCCGTCGCCGACGACGCAGGAATGCCGTCCTCCTGCAGGTAGCCCTTGACCTTGACGCCACCGGCCCAGCCGGCCGCGTACTGACCACGGGCACTGTGCAGGTCGAGCCGCTCGGGCAGCTGTACGGCGTTCAGTACCTTCTTCTTCTCCTGGCGCAGCGACCAGGCGTCGAAGCTGACCGGCTCCTCCATCGCGACCAGCGCGAGCAGCTGGAGGAGGTGGTTCTGGATCACGTCCCGGGCGGCGCCGATGCCGTCGTAGTACCCGGCGCGGCCGCCGATGCCGATGTCCTCGGCCATCGTGATCTGCACGTGGTCGACGTAGTTGCTGTTCCAGATCGGCTCGAACATCGCGTTCGCGAACCGCAGCGCGAGGATGTTCTGGACCGTCTCCTTGCCCAGGTAGTGGTCGATCCGGAAGACCGCCTCGGGCGGGAACACCGACTCGACCACCTGGTTGAGCTCGCGGGCGCTCTTCAGGTCGTGACCGAACGGCTTCTCGATCACCACCCGCCGCCACGAGCCCGGCTTCTCGTCGGTCAGGCCGTGCTCGGACAGCTGCCGCACGACCTCCGGGAACAGGCCCGGCGGGATCGACAGGTAGAACGCGTGGTTGCCGCCGGTGCCGCGGGTGACGTCGAGCTCGTCGACGGTCTCGCGGAGCCGCTTGAACGCCTCGTCGTCGGTCAGGTCGCCCGGCACGAACCGGAAGCCCTCGGCGAGCTGCTGCCAGACCTCCTCGCGGAACGGCGTCCGCGCGTGCTCCTTCACCGAGTCGTGCACGATCTGGGCGAAGTCCTGGTTGGTGTAGTCACGACGGGCGAACCCGACCAGGGCGAAACCCGGGGGCAACAGCCCCCGGTTCGCCAGGTCGTAGACCGCCGGCATCAGCTTCTTGCGGGCCAGGTCGCCGGTGACGCCGAAGATCACCAGGCCGCACGGCCCGGCGATCCTCGGCAGCCGCCGATCCTGCGGATCGCGTAGCGGGTTCACCGGGCCCGGAGGCCCTTCCTCGAGCTCAGCCGTCATGGCCCGCTTTCCTCCGAGTGTCGTGTTACTTGAACAGGGACAGGAGCTGCTGTACGCCGCTTGCCACGTCCGTCAGGTGCAGTCGCAGCACCGGACGGCCGCGCTCCGCGAGGACGCCCGCGTCACCGGCGGCCTGCGCCGAGATCAGCGTGCCGAACGTGAACGGCCGGTCCGGGATCTCCACGTCGGTCGGGTGCGCACCGGTGATCTGCAGGTACACGCCTTCCGGGTGGCCGCCCTTGTGGTACTGACCGGTCGAGTGCAGGAACCGCGGGCCCCAACCGAAGGTCACCGGACGGTCCGTCTTCGTCGCCAGCGCCGGCCGGATCGCGATCAGGTCGGCGTCCCGCTCGGAGTCCAGGTACGCCATCACGGCGACGTAGCCCTTCGGATCGAGCTTGCCCAGCAGCGCGTCAACCGCGCCCTGCAGCGAGTCGACACCGTCGAGCAGACCGTCGGTAGCGCGGACCTCCACGGCGCCGTCGGTGAACGCAGCCGCTTCCGGCTCCGGCTGCGCGTCGAGCAGACCACGCGCCGCCTTCTTCGCGCTCTCCACGTCCGGCTGGTCGAACGGGTTGATGCCGAGCAGGTAGCCCGCCACCGCCGTCGCGGTCTCCCAGAGCAGCATCTGACCGCCGAGCGAGCCCGACGTCAGTGCAGTCGGCACACCGCTGGTCGCCTTCTCGGCGAGCAGCGCGTTGGTCAGGTCGTCGGCGTCGCTGCGCAGCTCGGGCGCGCCGACCTCGACCGCGACCGGGAGTACGCCGGTGCCGTTCTTGCCGGTGCTCTCCGCGATCAGCTGCTCGGCCCAGTCCGGGAATCCGACGATGTCAGAACCGTCCGCTGTGATGATTGCCTTGTCCCGCCCCGCGCTCGCCGCGAGCACTGCGCCGAGCCACAGCGCCGGGTTGTCGGTGGAGTCGGCCTGCAACTCCGGAGCCGCCTCGGCCGCCTGGTCGAGCAGCTCGGCGATGTCGGCGCCGGCCAGACCGGACGGCACCAGGCCGAACGCCGTCAGCGCGCTGTACCGCCCGCCGACGTTCGGGTCCGCGAGGAACGTCTTGCGGTAGCCCTCGTCCGCCGACAGCTTCTCGAACGGCGAACCCGGGTCCGTCACGACGACGATCCGCGAGGCGGCGTCGATGCCCGCGTCGGTGAACGCCTTGGCGAAGGTACGGCGGTGGCTGTCGGTCTCGACCGTACCGCCGGACTTGCTGGACACCACGATCACGGTCTTCGACAGGTCACCGTCCAGCGCGCGCTTCACAACGCTCGGATCCGTCGAATCGAGGACGACGAGCTCGACGCCCGCCGTACGCGTGATGACCTCCGGGGCCAGCGACGAGCCGCCCATGCCGGACAGCACGATCCGGTCCAGGCCCTGGGACCGCAGGTCCGCCTGCAGCGCCTCGATCTCGGCGAGCAGCGGCCGCGAGGTGTCGTGCAGGTCGACCCAGCCGAGCCGGATCGACGCCTCGGACTCGGCCTCCGGACCCCAGATCGTCGCGTCCTTCGCGGCGATCCGGGACGCGATCTTCTCCGCGACCAGCTTGTCGACGACCTCGGCCCAGTCGCCGTTCTGCGTGCTTACCTTGGGAGCGCTCACTTGGTGGCCGCCTTCAAGGCAGCCGCGACGATGTCCTGCAGCTCCGACCAGGACGCGTCGAACTTCGCGACGCCCTCGTCCTCGAGCAGCTGCACGACCTCGTCGTACGAGATGCCGAGCTTCTCCAGGTCGTCGATCACCTTGCGGTCGCCCGCGTAGTCGCCGCGGACCGTGTCGCCGGTGATCTCGCTGTGCTCCTCGACCGCCTTGATCGTTGCCTCAGGCATCGTGTTCACGACACCGCGGGTGACCAGGTTGTCGACGTACAGCGTGGGGGAGTACGACGGGTCCTTCGTGCCGGTCGACGCCCACAGCGGGCGCTGCGGCTTCGCGCCGGCGGTCTCGAGCTCGCGCCAGCGGTCGGTGTCGAAAATCTCCTCGTACGCCTCGAATGCGAGTCGCGCGTTGGCGATCGCGGCCTTGCCCTTCAGCGCCAACGCCGAGTCGGTGCCGATCGCGTCCAGCCGCTTGTCGACCTCGCTGTCCACCCGGCTGACGAAGAACGACGCGACGCTGGCCATCTTGGTCACGTCGTGACCGTTCTCGACGGCCTGCTCCAGGCCGGTCAGGAACGCGTCCGCGACCGCCTTGTAGCGCTCCAGCGAGAAGATCAGCGTCACGTTCACGCTGATCCCGGCGGCCAGCGTGGCGGTGATCGCCGGCAGACCTTCCTTGGTGGCGGGAATCTTGATGAAGATGTTCTCCCGGCCGACGATGTCCCACAGCAGCTTGGCCTGCTCGACCGTTTTCGCGGTGTCGTGCGCGAGCGTCGGCTCGACCTCGATCGACACCCGGCCGTCCTGACCCTCGGAGTCGTCGTACGCCGGCTTGAACACGTCGGCGCCGTCGCGGACGTCGTCGGTAGTGATCACCCGGATCGCCTCGTCGGTCGAGACGCCCTGCGAGGCCAGGTGGGCGATCTTCTCGGCGTACGCGTCGGCGTCCGAGATCGCCTTCGCGAAGATCGTCGGGTTGGTGGTCACGCCGGTGACGTGCTTGTCCTCGATCAGCGCCTGCAGGCTGCCGCTGGTCAGCCGCTCACGGGACAGGTCGTCCAGCCAGATGGAGACACCCGCGTCGGCGAGTGCTTTCAAGCGATCGTTCATGTGTCCGATGCCTTCTTCCGGAATCTCGTGGTGTCTTCAGTTGGCGGCGTGATCAGGGGTGGCCGGACCCACCGGACCGGCGGCGGCGCGGCCGGGCGGTACACCCGGGCCGCTGATCGCCGCGGCGGCGGCGATGCTCTCCTTCGCGGCCTGCACGACCGCGTCGGTGGTGATGCCGAACTCGTCGTACAGCGTCTGGTACGCCGCGGACGCGCCGTAGTGCTCCAGGCTCACCGAGCGGCCGGCGTCGCCGACGATGTCGTGCCAGCTCTGCGCGATCCCGGCCTCGACCGAGACCCGGGCCCGCACGTCCGCCGGGATGACCGACTCGCGGTACGCGTCGTCCTGCTCGTCGAACCACTCACGCGACGGCATCGAGACGACGCGGGCGTTCACGCCCTCCTCGGCCAGCTTGGCGCGCGCCTCGACGGCGAGCTGGACCTCGGAACCGGTGCCGATCAGCACCACATCCGGCGTACCTTCCGTGTCCAGCAGCACGTACGCGCCCTTGTGCACGTTCTCCGTGGTGGCGAAGCCGTCCGTCCCACGCGGGTAGGTCGGCACGTTCTGCCGGGTCAGGATCAGACCTGCCGGGCGGTCGGTGTGCTCGAGAATGGTCGCCCACGCGGCCGCAGTCTCGTTGGCATCACCCGGCCGTACGACGTCCAGGCCCGGGATCGCCCGCAGCGCCGAGAGGTGCTCGATCGGCTGGTGCGTCGGACCGTCCTCGCCGAGGCCGATCGAGTCGTGCGTCCAGACGTACGTGACGGGCAGCTGCATCAGCGCAGCCAGCCGCACGGACGGGCGCATGTAGTCGGAGAAGACCAGGAAGGTACCGCCGTACGGGCGGGTCAGGCCGTGCAGCGCGATGCCGTTCAGCACCGAGCCCATGGCGTGCTCGCGGATACCGAAGTGCAGCACCCGGCCGTACTCGTCGCCCTGGAACTCCTTGGTCGAGTACTCCGCCGGGATGAACGACGGCTGGCCCTTCGGGGTGGTGTTGTTCGAGCCGGCCAGGTCGGCCGAACCGCCCCACAGCTCGGGCAGCTCCGGCGCCAGGTTGGTCAGCACGTCACCGGAGGCGGCGCGGGTTGCGACACCCTTTGCGTCGGCCTCCCAGCTCGGCAGCGCGTCCTTCCAGCCGGCCGGCAGCTCACGCTTCGACAGCCGCTCCAGCAGCGCGGCCCGCTCCGGGTTCGCGGCCTTCCACGCGTCGAACTTGCCGGTCCACTCGGCCTCGAGGGCCTTGCCACGGTCCAGCGCCGCGCGGGTGTGCGCGAGCACCTCGTCGGCGACCTGGAACGACTGCTCCGGGTCCCAGCCGAGGACCTTCTTGGTGGCGGCGACCTCGTCGGCGCCGAGCGCCGAGCCGTGGATCTTGCCGGTGTTCTGCTTGTTCGGGGCCGGCCAGCCGATGATCGTGTGCAGCCGGATGAAGCTCGGCTTGTCCGTGACCGCCTTCGCCGCCTCGAGCGCGTCGTAGAGCGCCTGGACGTTCTCCTCGTAGCCGGTGCCGCCGTTGGTCCAGTCGACGTCCTGGACGTGCCAGCCGTACGCCGCGTAGCGAGCGGCCACGTCCTCGGACAGCGCGATGTCGGTGTTGTCCTCGATCGAGATCTTGTTCGCGTCGTAGATCACCGTCAGGTTGCCGAGCTTCTGGGTCCCGGCGAGCGACGACGCCTCGGAGGAGACGCCTTCCTCGATGTCACCGTCGGAGGCGATCACGTACACCTGGTGGTCGAACAGGCCCTCGCCCTTCGGCGCCTCCGGCTCCAGCAGGCCGCGCTCGCGGCGGGCCGCCATCGCCATACCGACCGCGTTGCCGACGCCCTGGCCGAGCGGGCCGGTCGTGGTCTCGACGCCGGCGGTGTGCCGGTACTCTGGGTGGCCCGGGGTCTTGCTGCCCCAGGTCCGCAGCGACTTCAGGTCGTCCAGCTCGAGGCCGAAGCCGGCCAGGTAGAGCTGGATGTACAGGGTCAGGCTGGAGTGCCCCGCGGACAGCACGAACCGGTCGCGCCCGGCCCAGTGCGGGTCGGCCGGGTTGTGCCGCATCACCTTCTGGAACAGCAGGTACGCCGCCGGGGCGAGGCTCATCGCCGTACCGGGATGTCCGTTGCCGACCTTCTCGACCGCATCCATCGCGAGCACCCGGACGGTGTCGACCGCGCGCTGGTCCAGTTCGGTCCATTCAAGCTTTGGGCTGGTCTTCTCCGTCACGCCGGCGGCGCTCCTCTCGATGGTGATCTCTTCGCTCAGGATGAGCCTACTGTGGCTTGCTCGTTCCGCTGCGCACCCTTCGACTGTTTGTCAACCGTTCAGCGAATCCGGCTGTTCCCGAGCTGTCCCCCAGGTATCGGAGGGGGGTGCGAGAACTCTCCTACGGGGCGTCGTAGACTGCTGAATCGTCAGCGCCGCTCATCCGGCGTCAACCCACTCTGTTCGAGGTGTTCGTGACGGCCGTCGACCCGCGTCCCGCCGCGACGACGTCGTACCCGACGCCGCTGCCGGACGCTACCGCTGTACCAGCTGCAACGGTGAGTCCGTCGGTGCGCGACGTGGTGAAGGCGTACGTCGGTCTGACCAAGCCGCGCATCATCGAGCTGCTCCTGATCACCACCGTGCCGGTGATGTTCCTGGCAGCCGGTGGCGTGCCCGGTCTCGAGGTGGTGGTCGCCACCCTGATCGGCGGCATCCTGGCCTCCGGCAGCGCGAACACGATCAACTGCGTGCTCGACCGCGACATCGACGAGCAGATGCGCCGGACCCGGCGCCGCCCGCTGCCGCGACACGCGGTCAGCCCACGCTCCGCGACCATCTTCGGTGTCGTCCTCGGCGTGCTGGCCACCCTCGAGCTCGGCTTCTACGTGAACTGGCTGTCGTCCGGACTGGCGCTGGCCGCGAACCTGTTCTACGTCTTCGGCTACACGATGCTGCTCAAGCGCCGGACCGTGCAGAACATCGTCTGGGGCGGGATCGCGGGCTGCTTCCCGACCCTCATCGGCTGGACTGCGGTCACCGGCAAGCTGGCCTGGACGCCGGTCGTGCTGTTCCTGGTGGTGTTCTTCTGGACGCCGCCGCACACCTGGTCGCTCGCGATGCGGTACCGCGAGGACTACGCGTCGGTCGACGTGCCGATGCTTCCGGTGGTCGCCACCCCGGTCGCCACCGCCCGGCAGATCATGGCGTACTCCGTGGTCATGGTGATCACGTCGATCGCGCTCTGGCCGATCGGCGACACCGGCTTCGTGTACCCGCTGGCCGCCGTCGTGCTCGGTTTCGTCTTCCTCCGCGAGGCGCGCCGGTTGTTGCTCCGGGCCCACACCGGCGCGGACGGCGCGGCGCTGCGCCCAATGCGGCTCTTCCACTTCTCGAATATCTACCTGGCGCTGCTGTTCATTGCCGCGGCCATCGACCCGCTCCTGCACTGAGAGTCGCCTCGCGGGCGCGATGGGTTTTCCCGTTGACCTGATCGTGATCTGGTGTTGCGATGGGTCCTGCCTGTGGAGGGGGATCCACGCCTGGGGAGGCCTGGGGAACACAGCAGCAGGGGGATTCGCATGGGGGTACGAACACGCATCGCCGCGGTCGTGGCACTCGCACTGACCGGTTCGTTGCTGGTCGCGGGACAGGCCGACGCCGGTAGCGGCAGTCACTCGAGCCTGAAGCCGGTGGTCACGGGTCTGGACGGCCCGCGCGGCGTCTCGACGTACCGCGACAAGGTCATCTACAGCGTCACCGACGGGTCGGTGTACGCGACCGACGGCCACAAGACCTGGAAGCTCGGTCAGGTCCCGGGCGGCTTCGCGCCGGCCATCGACACGAACAAGTGGGGTACGACGTACGCCCTGACCGGCGGTGGCGGTCCGGAAGGCGACATCCCACCGGGTGGCGCGACCCTGTTCCGGTTGCGGCTGGGCAAGTCACCGGTCGTGGTCGCCGACATCGCGAAGTACCAGGCGCACGACCCGGACCCGTACAACCAGGCCGACTCGCCGACCGAGACGAACCCGTTCGGGGTCGCCGCGCTGGCCGACGGCACGGTGCTGGTCTCCGATGCCGCGAACAACGATCTGCTCCGCGTCTGGCCGAACGGCCTCATCAGGACCGTCGCCCGGCTGAAGCCGCGCACGGTCACTGTCCCGGCGGGCCTGCCGCCCGAGGTGGGGCTGCCGCCGGCCGGGTCCCCGTTCGTGGCCGAAGCGGTGGCCACGTCGGTGACGGTCGGCTCGGACGGCTACTGGTACGTCGGTGAGCTCCGCGGTGTCCCGGCCACACCGGGTACGTCGGAGATCTGGCGGATCAGGCCAGGCTCGGTGGGCGCGGTGTGCGACCCCGCCAAGCCGAACAAGGGCAACTGCAAGCGGTACGCCGATGGCTACACGTCGATCGTCGACCTCGCGGGTGGTCCGCGCGGGACGCTCGCGGTGGTCGAGCTCGACAAGGCGAGCTGGTTCCGCTTCGAGCTGACCGGCCCGACGCACGGCGGCCTGTTCCTGCAGTACCCGGGCAGGAACCACCGAGCCGGTTTCAAGCGGGAGCTGGTGAAGGACCAGCTCGTGCTGCCCGGTGGCGCGGGCTTCAACCGGTGGGGCGCGCTGTACGTCGCTGGACCTGTCTTCGGTCCAGGTGCTGTCTACAAGGTGAAGTACTGACCGGGTGAAGTACTGAGTGCTGTTCTGAGCGAAGCGCGGGACGCCCGTCAGGTGGCGGGTGTCTCGCGCTCTCTGGAAGGCCTGGCGTCCCGACCAGAACAGTCAGGTCCGGCCGCAAACACGATCGCGGGCGAAGCGTCGACGGCAGGCCGGAATACCGCGGCAGCTGGCGTGGGCTGTCGGTCGACGAGGGAGCGTGAGATCGCTCAGAACGCGTGAGATCGCTCAGAAAGGCGGTTGATCGTCAATTCGCGAATGCCCGCCCGTGGATGCCGGAAGACCTTGTGGAACTGGAGATCTGGCGAAAGGGTGCCGATGGCAATTGAATGCGCGAGAACTGGGGATACAAGCCGATTGTCGGTGGAAGGGTCACCCTCTGGGTACTGCGGACAGGAAATATCAGGTTCTAGCCCACCAGAACCTGTCGCACGGGCCTGCAGATCGCGAACACGGCGGCTCCTCGGGCGCGCCACCTCGTCGTCGGCGAAGTTGTAGGAGACCGCGTTCGGAACGGTCCCGGTCGTTCAGGCGGCGGGTGTCCCGCGTTCGCCGTATACGGCGGTGACGAGGGCGATCAGTAGGCCGGCCAGGAACATGTGGACGAGGACGACGCCCCACGGGAGGCCGGTGAAGTACTGCGTGAAGCCGACGACGCCCTGCAGGAGCTCGACGGCCAGCAGCCAGGCGGCGAGTTTGCGCAGCGTCCGTGAGGTGGCGGTCACCCGGGTCGCGATCACCAGGGCGATCGTGATTCCGAGCAGGCCGAAGACGACGTCGGCGTGCAGCTGGGCGACCAGTTCGGGGTCGAAGCCGTTGCGGCCGGTCTCCGGATCGCCCGAGTGCGGACCGGCCCCGGTGACAATGGTGCCGAGGGCAACGGTCAGCCAGACCGCCACCACCGCAGCGGTTGCGAGGGCGCGGACCACCGGGGGAGTGTGCGGGTACGGGCTGGTGCGCGACCGGCGCATCATCGCGACCGTCAGCGTGATGATGACCGGCGAGACCAGGAAGTGCGCCGAGACGATCCACGGGTTCAGCCCGGTGAGCACGCTGATGCCGCCGATGACCCCTTGCAGCGGGACCCCGAGCGCGGCCGCGGTCGCCAGCCGGCGCAGGTCCCGCCGGATCGGGCGGTAGCGCATGACCACCAGCCAGGTGAGGATCGCCACGATCGCGACGACGAACCCGAGCATCCGGTTGGTGAACTCGATCGCGCCGTGGATGCCGAGTTCGGCGTGCGGGACGTACGAGTTGTCGGTGCACGACGGCCAGGTCGGGCAGCCGAGCCCCGAGCCGGTCAGCCGGACCAGTCCGCCGGTGACCACGATGCCGATGTTCACCACCACCGACGCCCAGCCCCAGCGCCGGACGGCGTCCAGGCTCGGCTCGGGAACCAGTCGCCAGAATCCGCTGACTGGCTCGGTCTCTTGGGGCGGCGTGTCCGTCGTCATCACCGGCACACTCTAAAGGTCAGTCCCAGCGGAAGGTGCGGGACACCAGGTACCCCAGCACCCCCGCCCATAAAGCCAGCGACAGCGCCGCCGCCCACGGGATCACCCCTTCGACCGTCGAATTCGCGATGCCGTTGGCGAGCGCGGCGCTCGGCAGCAGGCGTACGACGCCTTGCATGCCGGCCGGGTACTCGTCGACGGGCGTCATGATCGCGCCACCCACGAGCAGCAGCAGATACAGCAGGTTCGCCGCGGCCAGGGTCGCCTCGGCCCGCAGTACGCCGGCCATCAGCAGACCCAGCGACGCGAACGCCGCCGTACCGCACAGAACGGTGAGGAACACGCCGAAAACGGCCTCGAAGCCGCCAATCGGCTTCCATCCGAGCGCCAATCCGGTGCCGATCAGAACGGCGAGCTGGATCACCTCGACGATCAGCACCGCGCCGATCTTTCCCGCGAGGAGACCGGTGCGGGACAGGGGAGAGGCGCCCAGGCGCTTGATGACGCCGTACCGCCGCTCGAAGCCGGTGGCGATCGCCAGCGAGGTGAACGACGAGGACAGGATCGCGAGCGCAAGCACGCGGGGGACTGCTTCGTCGATCGGCCGGCCGCTCCCGAGCGGCAGCCGCTCGCCCAGACCGGTCCCGCCGAGGAGGAGCAGCAGACCGAGCGGAATCACCAGGGCGAGCAGCAGTTGCTCGCCGTTGCGGACGAGTAGCTTGAACTCCATCCGGGTGTGCGCGAGCACCTTCCGCGGCCAGGGCGCGCTGCCCGGCCGCGGGGCGTACGTCGCGGCGCTGCTCATGGGGTCTCCCGCTTCGGCGCGGTCAGTTCGAGGAAGACGTCCTCGAGGGACTTGGTGTGGTGCTCGGTGAGGGAGTCGGGAGTGCCGGAGGCGATCACCTTGCCGGCCGACACCACATGCACCTGGTCGGACAGCTGCTCGGCCTCGTCCATCGCGTGCGTCGTCAGGACAACGGTCACGCCGTCGTCGCGCAGGTCGCGGATCAGCTGCCAGATCTCGCGCCGGCCGTGCGGGTCCAGCCCGGTGGTCGGCTCGTCCAGGAATGCGATCTCCGGCCGTCCCACGATCGCCAGCGCGAACGACAGCCGCTGCTTCTGCCCACCCGAGAGCCGCCGGTACGGCGTACGCCCGCAGCTGCCCAGGTCGAGGCGCTCCACCAGGGCGGGCACGTCGAGCGGGTGGGTGTGCAGCGTCGCGACGTACCGCAGCATCTCGACCGCGCGGACACCCGACCAGGCGCCGCCCTCCTGGAGCATCACGCCGATCCTCGGCATCAGCTCGTCGTGGTCGGCGAGCGGGTCCAGGCCGAGGACCCGGACGCGGCCGGAATCCGGGCGCCGGAAGCCCTCACACGTCTCTACGGTCGTGGTCTTGCCGGCACCGTTCGGGCCGAGCACAGCCGTCACCGTGCCGGCGGATACGGTGAGTCCGAGACCGTCGACCGCGGTCTTCTCGCCGTACCGCACGACGAGGTTGTCGATCTCCACCGCGACTGGCACAAACGGCAGCATAGAGAACCGGTTGGAAGAGCCCTCGCCCCGCTCGGGGTTGGGGGGTGGGAAGTGACCTCGCTCACGGTCGGGGTCGGAGCCCCGCGTGACGGTGCGAACCGGTTAGGGGAGCCTTATTTGAAGGGCCCGGGGAATTACGCGACACTGATGTTGTGAAAACTCCTGCGACCGACCGAGCCGTGCCCCACGGCGCTGCCGGCGCGCGGGACGAATCGACCCGGGACCGGGTTGCACGCTCGATCCTGACCAACGGTCCGTCCAGCGCGGCGGTGCTGGCCGAACGGCTCGAACTGACCCCGGCGGCGGTCCGCCGGCACCTGGACCACCTGCTCGACGAGGGCCTGGTGGAATCCCGCGAGGAGCGGATCTACGGCCCCCGCGGCCGCGGCCGCCCGGCGAAGGTGTTCGTGCTGACCGACTCCGGCCGGCACGCCTTCCACCAGGCGTACGACGACCTCGCGGCGACGGCGATGCGGTTCATCGCCGAGGCCGGCGGTGACGACGCCGTGGCGGAGTTCGCCCGGCGCCGCTCCGCCGAGGTCGAGCGGCGTTACCGGGAGCTGCTGGACGCGGCCCCCGATCACCAGAAGGCGGAGGTGCTCGCCCAGGCGCTCACCGCGGACGGCTACGCGGCCTCCACGGCGAAAGCCGCACACGGAGAGCAGCTGTGCCAGCACCATTGCCCGGTCGCGCACGTGGCCGAGCAGTTTCCCCAGCTGTGCGAGGCCGAGACCGAGGTGTTCTCGAGACTCCTCGGCAAGCACGTGCAGCGACTGGCCACCATCGCCCACGGCGACGGTGTCTGTACGACGCATATCCCGGGTACCAACCCGGTTCCCCCTGTATCCGACGGCGAAGCTGCGAGGACTACACGATGACGCAAACCGCTCACCCCGAACTGGAAGGTCTCGGTAACTACCAGTACGGCTGGGCCGACTCCGACGCCGCCGGTGCGGTCGCCCAGCGCGGCCTCAGCACCGACGTGGTGCGGGGCATCTCCGCGCTCAAGAACGAGCCGGAGTGGATGCTCGACCTGCGGCTGAAGGGCCTGAAGCTCTTCGACCGCAAGCCGATGCCGTCGTGGGGCGCCGACCTGTCCGGGATCGACTTCGACAACATCAAGTACTTCGTCCGGTCGACCGAGAAGCAGGCGTCGAGCTGGGAAGAGCTGCCCGAGGACATCAAGAACACCTACGACAAGCTCGGCATCCCGGAGGCGGAGAAGCAGCGCCTGGTCGCCGGCGTCGCCGCGCAGTACGAGTCGGAGGTCGTCTACCACCAGATCCGTGAGGACCTGGAGGCCCAGGGCGTCATCTTCCTGGACACCGACACCGGCCTGAAGGAGCACCCGGAGATCTTCAAGGAGTACTTCGGCTCCGTCATCCCGGTCGGCGACAACAAGTTCGCCTCGCTGAACACCGCGGTCTGGTCCGGCGGCTCGTTCATCTACGTCCCCAAGGGCGTCAAGGTGGACATCCCGCTGCAGGCGTACTTCCGGATCAACACCGAGAACATGGGCCAGTTCGAGCGGACGCTGATCATCGTCGACGAGGGTGCCTACGTGCACTACGTCGAGGGTTGTACGGCGCCGATCTACAAGTCGGACTCGCTGCACTCGGCGGTCGTCGAGATCATCGTGAAGAAGGGCGCCCGCTGCCGCTACACGACGATCCAGAACTGGTCGAACAACGTCTACAACCTGGTCACCAAGCGCGCCACCTGCGAAGAGGGCGCGACCATGGAGTGGATCGACGGCAACATCGGCTCCAAGGTGACGATGAAGTACCCGGCCGTGTACCTGATGGGCGAGCACGCCAAGGGCGAGACCCTGTCGGTCGCGTTCGCCGGCGAGGGCCAGCACCAGGACGCCGGTTCCAAGATGGTGCACAACGCGCCGTACACGTCGAGCTCGATCGTGTCGAAGTCGGTGGCCCGCGGTGGCGGCCGGACGTCGTACCGCGGTCTGGTCGAGGTGGCGCCGGGCTCGCACCACAGCAAGTCCACGGTGCGCTGCGACGCGCTGCTGGTCGACACCATCAGCCGTTCGGACACCTACCCGTACGTCGACGTCCGCGAGGACGACGTGGCGATGGGGCACGAGGCGACTGTGTCCAAGGTCAGCGACGACCAGCTCTTCTACCTGATGAGCCGGGGCATGGCCGAGGACGAGGCGATGGCGATGATCGTCCGCGGCTTCATCGAGCCGATCGCCCGCGAGCTCCCGATGGAGTACGCGCTGGAACTGAACCGCTTGATCGAGCTGCAGATGGAAGGGGCCGTCGGCTGATGTCGTCCGCTGAAACCCTTGTTGCTACCGGCAACAAGGCGCACTCTCACGGGCCGGGTTCCCCGGTTCCGCTCCAGGCGCGCAGCGAGCGGCCGACGTCGTACGACGTGGCCGACTTCGCCGTGCCGAACGGACGCGAAGAGGAGTGGCGCTTCACGCCGGTCAAGCAGCTCAAGGCCCTGTTCGACGACGCGGCCGGCAGCGAGACCCCGAAGATCGACGCCTCCGGACCGGAGGGTGTCGTCTTCGAGACCGTCGCCGCGGACTCGCTCAAGGTCGGTACGCCGCAGGACCGGTCCGCCGCCGTCGCGTGGAACCACGCCGGCGAGGCGCTCGCGGTGCAGATCCCGGTCGAGGCCGAGTTGACCGAGCCGGTGCACGTGAACGTCGCGAGCCTCGGAGCGCGCGGCTTCGGCCACCTGATCGTGGACGCCGGCCGGCACAGCAAGGCGATCGTGATCATCGATCACACCGGCGCGGGCGAGCTCGGGAGCAACGTCGAGATCGTCACCGGCGACGGCGCGGAGCTGCGGGTCGTCTCGATCCAGCAGGGCGACCACGAGTCCATCCACCTGGCCCAGCACGACGCGCTGGTCGGGCGGGACGCGACGCTGCACCACGTCGTCGTGACGCTCGGCGGCAAGATCGTCCGGATCGCCACCAACGTCCGGTACGCCGGACCTGGCGGCAACGCCGAACTCCTCGGCGTGTACTTCGCGGAGTCGGGTCAGCACCACGAGAACCGGCTGTTCGTCGACCACGAGGCCGTGCAGTGCAAGAGCAACGTGATCTACAAGGGCGCGCTGGCCGGTGACCACGCGCGCTCGGTGTGGATCGGCGACGTGCTGATCCGGGCTGCGGCCGAGGGCACCAATACCTTCGAGCTGAACCGCAACCTGGTCCTGACCGACGGCGCCCGCGCCGACTCGGTGCCGAACCTGGAGATCGAGACCGGCGAGATCGAGGGCGCCGGGCACGCGTCCGCGACCGGCCGGTTCGACGACGAGCAGCTGTTCTACCTGCAGGCCCGGGGCATCCCCGAGGATGCGGCGCGGCGGCTGGTGGTGTCCGGCTTCTTCAACGACATCATCGCCAAGATCGGCGTACCCGAGGTGGCCGAGCACCTGCACAAGGTGATCGAGGAGAAGCTGGCGCGGACGGCGGAGTTGAGCGCATCCGCCAAGGCGGTTATCGGGCAGTGAGCGACACGTTCGAGCGCGCCTGCGCCGCCGCCGACGTCCCCGACGAGGGAGTGATCCCGGTCGAGGTCGGCGGTGTGGAGGTCGCGGTCGTGAAGAGCGAAGGACAGTACTTCGCGGTGCGGGACGAATGCTCGCACGCGCAGATCCAGCTGTCCGAGGGTGACGTCGGCGAGTGCGAGATCGAGTGCTGGCTGCACGGGTCCCGCTTCGACCTGCGCACCGGCGAGCCGACCAGCCTGCCGGCGTACGACCCGGTGCCGATCTACCCCGTGCGCCTCGACGGCGACGACGTACTCGTCGACGTGAAGAACCCCCTGAACCAGACAGCCCTGTAAAGCGACGGAGACAGAAGAAACCATGGCGACACTCGAGATCCGCGACCTGCACGTGTCGGTCGACACCGAGAACGGCCCGAAGCAGATCCTGCGCGGCGTCGACCTGACCATCGCCGGCGGTCAGACGCACGCGATCATGGGCCCGAACGGCTCCGGCAAGTCGACGCTGGCGTACTCGATCGCCGGGCACCCGAAGTACAACATCACCAGCGGCACGGTGACGCTGGACGGCGAGGACGTGCTCGACATGAAGGTCGACGAGCGCGCCCGGGCCGGCCTGTTCCTGGCGATGCAGTACCCGGTCGAGGTGCCGGGCGTGTCGGTGGCAAACTTCCTGCGGACGGCGAAGACCGCGATCGACGGCGAGGCGCCGAAGCTGCGCACCTGGGTCAAGGACGTCAACAAGGCGCTCGCCGACCTGGACATGGACGCCGACTTCGGCACCCGGAACGTCAACGAGGGCTTCTCCGGCGGTGAGAAGAAGCGCCACGAGATCGTCCAGCTGGAGCTGCTGAACCCGAAGATCGCGATCCTCGACGAGACCGACTCCGGCCTCGACATCGACGCGCTGAAGATCGTCTCCGAGGGCGTCAACCGGTTCGCCGCCCAGGGCGACAAGGGTGTCCTGCTGATCACCCACTACACGCGGATCCTGCGCTACATCACGCCGGACTTCGTGCACGTCTTCGTCGACGGCCGCGTCGCCGAGGAGGGTGGCCCGGAGCTGGCCGAAGAGCTGGAGGCCAACGGTTACGAGCGCTTCCTCAAGGCAGGCGCGAAGTGACCGACGCCCGGACGTTCAGCAGTCCCTTGGACCTGCAGTCGGTCCGGGCGGACTTCCCTATCCTCTCGCGTGAGCTAGCCGGTGGGTTCCCGCTGGTCTACCTGGACTCGGCCAACTCGTCGCAGAAGCCGCGCCAGGTGGTCCAGGCGATCGAGGACCACTACCTGATCCACAACGCCAACGTCGCCCGCGCTATGCACCAGCTCGGTGCCGAGGCCACGGCGGCGTACGAAGGTGGCCGGGACAAGGTCGCGGCCTTCATCGGCGCGCCGTCCCGGGACGAGATCGTGTTCACCAAGAACGCCTCCGAGGCGCTCAACCTGGCCGCGCACACGCTGGGCGCTTCGCTGAAACCGGGGGATGTCGTCGTGGTCTCCGAGATGGAGCACCACAGCAACATCGTCCCGTGGCAGCTTGCCTGTGAGCGCACCGGCGCGACGCTGAAGTGGTTCGGTGTGACCGAGGACGGCCGGCTGGACCTGTCGAACATCGACGAGTTGCTCACCGAGCAGACCAAGGTGGTCGCGCTGACGTGGGTCTCGAACGCGCTCGGCACGATCAACCCGATCACCGACATCGCCGCGAAGGCGCACGCGGTCGGCGCGACGGTTGTTGTCGACGCATCGCAGGCCGTCCCGCAGTTCCCGGTCGACGTCTCGACGCTGGGTGCCGACCTGCTGGCGTTCACCGGTCACAAGGTCGTCGGCCCGACCGGCATCGGCGTGCTCTGGGGCCGGTACGAGCTGCTCGCGTCGCTGCCGCCGTTCCTCGGTGGCGGCGAGATGATCGAGGTCGTCCGGATGACCGGTTCGACGTACGCCGCTCCGCCGGCCCGGTTCGAGGCCGGTACGCCGCCGATCGCGCAGGCGGTCGGACTCGGTGCGGCCGTCGACTACCTGTCCGGGATCGGGATGGACAAGATCGCCGCGCACGAGCACGCGATCGTCGAGTACGCGCTCGAGGGGCTGAAGACGGTCCCCGGCCTGACGCTGCTCGGGCCGACCGACGCCACCGACCACGGCGGCGCGATCAGCTTCGCGCTGGACGGCGTACATCCGCACGACGTGTCGACCGTGCTGGACACCCGGGGGATCGCGGTCCGGGCCGGGCACCACTGCGCGCGGCCGGTGCACGAGCGGTTCGGAATGCAATCGTCGACCAGAGCGTCTTTCTATCTGTACACGACCCCCGAGGAGATCGAGGCGCTCGTGGACGGACTGGGATTCGTGCGCAAGTACTTCAAGGTGGATTGATATGCAGCTCGACAGCCTCTACCAGGAGATCATCCTGGACCACTACCGCAGCCCGCACCACGCGGGGCTGTCGGACCCGTACGACGTGGAGGTGCACCACGTGAACCCGTCCTGCGGGGACGAGGTCACGCTCCGGGTCGAGCTCGACGGCGACACCGTGAAGGACGTCACCCACGAAAGCCTCGGCTGCTCGATCAGCCAGGCGGCCACGTCGGTGATGTCGGACCTGGTGATCGGCAAGCCGGTGTCCGAGGGTATGGCGACGTACGAGAAGTTCCTCGAGCTGATGCAGGGCCGCGGGAATGTCGAACCGGACGAAGAGGTTCTGGAGGACGGCGTCGCGTTCGCGGGCGTCGCGCAGTTCCCGGCCCGGGTGAAGTGTGCACTGCTGGGCTGGTCGGCGTGGCGCGATGCCACGGCGCGGGCCCTCGCAGCCAACCAAGGAGTGAGCAATGCCTGACCAGACCGACGAGAAGATCGAGCTGCCCGAGGTCGACCTCGAAGCGGCGCAGGTGGGCACGACCCCGGCCAAGGTCGAGGACGTCAACGAGGCCCTCAAGGACGTCGTCGACCCCGAACTCGGCATCAACGTGGTGGACCTGGGCCTGATCTACGGCATCACCGTCGACGACACCAGTACGGCGATCATCGACATGACGCTGACGTCCGCGGCCTGCCCGCTGACCGACGTGATCGAGGACCAGACCCGGATGGCGCTCGACGGCCTCGTCAACGACTTCCGGATCAACTGGGTCTGGATGCCGCCGTGGGGCCCGGAGAAGATCACCGACGACGGCCGCGACCAGCTCCGCGCCCTCGGTTTCAACGTCTGAGGGTTTCAACGTCTGAGTGTTTCCGCAGTGCGAGAGCCCGGGTCAGGTGGCCCGGGCTCTTCGCATCTGCCCCTTGCATCGGCTCAGAACGGTGGCGGTCCGACGATCTGGATGGCGCCGGTCTGCTCGGCGGCGTCCCGGATCCGGTCGAAGTCGACCGGGATCGGCCGGCTGCCCTCCGGAGCGGGTTCGCTGGCGAGCCGGTAGAACGCCTCGTCCGTGCCGGGTGTCTGGATCGTCAGGATCCTGGTCGTCGGGGAGACGACCTTGAAGGCGTGCGGTATGCCGCGGGGAACTACCGCGACCCCGCCGGCCGAGAGACCACGCTGCTTCCCGTCGAGGTCCAGCAGGATCTCTCCGTCGAGCAGGTAGAACGTCTCGTCCGACGCGGGGTGGATATGCAGCGGCGTCACTTTGCCCTGCTCGCCGACGAACTCGATCAGCAGGAACGCACCGCCGGTTTCCGCCGAGGTCGCCAGCCAGGTCTGCAGACCGCCGCCGCTGAACCACCGCCGTTCGCCCTCGCCGCGATTGCGGACCGTCGCAGCCAGTGTGGTCATGTCGAACACCCCTCCCGTTTATGGGACTCATGTCCCATTACGAAAGTAGGGTACCGTGTAGTCCATGTCAACGGCGTACGAGCAGTCCGGCCGGACCCGGCAGAAGCAGCGCACGCGTAACGACCTGATCGCCGCCGCTCGCGAACTGATCACCCGGGACGGATCGGCGCCGACGGTCGAGGAGGCTGCCGCGGCCGCGTCGATCTCGCGGACAACGGCGTACCGCTACTTCCGCAGCCAGGCGGAGCTGCTCGCGGCCGCCCACCCGGAGGTCGAGCTCACCTCCTTGCTGCCGGCCGACAGTGGCGACGACCCCGAGACCCGGCTGCTCGCGGTGGTGGCAGTGTTCATCGAGAGCGTGCTGAAGTTCGAGCCGCAGCAGCGCACGATGCTCCGGCTGTCGCTCGATCCGTCGTCGCAGCCGGATCAGCTGCCGCTACGGCAGGGGCGCGGGATCGGCTGGTTCGAGGATGCGCTCGCGCCGGCCCGGGACAGGTTGTCCGAGGCCGAGGTCCGTCGGCTCGCCATCGCCGTACGCAGCGCTGTCGGGATCGAGGCGCTGGTCTGGCTCGTCGACGTGGCCGGACTGAGCCGTGACGATGCCGCGGACGTGATGCTGTCGTCCGCACGCGCGATCGCGCGTGCCGCACTGATCGAAGGGGCTGACGCATGACGCGCGTCGTTTCCGTGGCGCCTGAACGGCTCGACCGCTGGCTGATCGGTTTCGGTGAACGGCATGGGGAAGTCAGGTACGACGTGACGCCGACGAGCGTCACGTTGTCCGCCGAGGACGGTTCGTCGGCCGTCGTCACCGTGCCGTTCGAGCCTCTCGTGGAGTTGTCTCGCGAGGGGCTCGTTGCGCATGTGCTGGCCGAGCGGCGGCTCGGCGTACTGCTGGTTCGACGTGGCGGGTACGGCGCGGGGGTGTTTGCCGGGGGCAAGCTTCTCGACTCGAAGGTCGGGTCGCGGCATGTGCAGGGGACGACGAAGGCGGGCGGCTGGTCGCAGCAGCGGTACGCGCGCCGGCGGGACAACCAGGCGCGTGAGGCGTTCGCGGCGGCCACCGAGGTCGCCGTACGGATCCTGGCGCCGGCGAAGCTCGACGTACTGGTGTGCGGGGGAGACCGGCGGGCTGTCGACACGGTGCTCGAGGATCCCCGTTTGAAGGATCTGCCCGCGCTCGTGCGGCCGCCGTTCCTCGGCGTACCAGATCCGAAGCAGAAGGTTCTCGAACAGGCCGGTGCCGACGCCCGCGCGATCCGGATCGACGTGGATCAGCCGGAGTAGCTGTCCCGCACGGCCAGCAACCGGTCCAACCGGAACCGGCCGGGATCACGATCCCGCTCGGCCCGCCCGGCGTCGGTCCAGAACGCTTCCTCGGGTACGACGTCGCCGTACGGCGAGACGAACTTCAGCACCTCCTGCACGGCTTGGCATGCGTGGGCCATCGCGGTGCGGGCCGCCTCGGACCGGTCGTCGGCGGCCACCTCGCCGGCGATCCAGTCGGCAACCGCGAGCCACTGCCCGGCGTCGACCAGCTCCGACGGCGCCGGTCCGCCGAAGGTCGCAACGTCATCGAGAAGTCCGTCGTACGGCGGTGAGAACAGGTACTCCCGCTCCGCACCGCAGTCGGCACACGCACCGACGTACCTCAGCGCCCCGTCGTGGACGTCGTACTGCCAGGCCGCTTGGTCCGAGCCGCAGCCATGGCACACGGTGAGGTCGAGGTAGAGCATCGCCTCGGTGGTCGTCCGGGCGATCGCGTACGGCGGGTCGTAGTCGGTCACTCGATCGTCATCCCACTCGCGGGGTTGGCGGTGTGGCTTCGGCGCATCGACGCCTTCGCGGCCCGGGTGTGGCTCATCCGCGAGTCGGTTCCGGCGAGTGCTGCCGCCGGGATGCCGTGTTGTTGCAGTGCCTCGACGACCGCGCTGGTGAACCGCCGCTCCGGAGCGTCGGGTGTGTGCAGTGCCCTGAGGTCGATCCGGCCCTCGGCGAGGAGGGCCAGCCGCGGGTGCAGCGTGGCGAACGCCGCCGCGAAGCCACGGTCGCCGCGGCCGGTCATGGTGCCGTCCGGATGCGCGACGTAGACGGTTCGCCGGCCGTTCGCCTCCCGGACCGCCAGCCGGACGTTGACGTCCTCGCGCCGGGCCTGGTCGAGGGCATCGACCAGGGGCTGGTACGGGTGCTGCTCGTCGGCGTCCACGGTCACCTGCACGGTCCGGACCCGGGCGCTCTTGGTGTCGGCGGTCTGACCGGACTCCATCCGCTCCCGCATCGCGTCGTACTCGTGCCGGTACATCGTCAGATAGGCCTCGCCGGACGCGGCGCGCCGCAGCGTCGCGGAGCGCTCGACCTTCGGCTGCCGGCGCCGGCCGAGCCGGAGGCGCTCGAAGTCCAGGTGGTAGTCGACCCGCACCTTGACGGTGACGACCTGCCCGGACTCGTACATCCCGGTCTCGTGGCGCGCACCGACGGTACCGGTGTCCTGTTCGGAGACCCTCCGGCTGCTGGTCGTGCTCACACTCAACTCGCCGCCCGGCGTACTGGTACCGACCGTGCGGGACCCGGGCAGGAGCCTGTTGCTGCGTGCGGTCAACTGACTGGCCGCGAGCCCACGGGAGTTCTGACCGAGCTGGGTGGTCGACTCCACGTCCGGATCCGACACCAGTTCCAGGCCCGAGACCTCGGCGCGCACCCGGATCGCGACCACGCGCGCGCTGTCCCCGGGCACGGCGAGCGGGACGAGCTCGTACCCCGACGGGCCGGCCATCTCCGGGAACGCGACCAGTCGGTTCGCGCCGCCGAGCCGCGACTCGAGCGTCGTGGCATGCATCCGTACGCCGTCGGGCTTGAGCAGATCCACCTCGCCGAGACGCGCGCAGGCAGCCTCGAACAAGGCGTTGTCCTCCTCTGCGCCCGGCAGGTAAGGGATGGTGCCTTCGGGCAGGTAATGGTCGGGCAGGACGACAGGCCGATGGTCTGGGACCTCCGGCCCGTGCTGCGGTGGGGCCGAGTCGAGCACCGACTCGGGAACGGCCAGACTCATCCGCCCGCTGGCTTGCCGGCGAGTCGTGGAAGCAGACGGCCCGCCGGGAGCCGCCGAGTCCTCGACCTCGATGAACAGCTCGTAGTCCCGCTCGACCCGGGCCGTGTCGATCGACAGACCGGTGGCGATCTGAGTACCCGCCTCGGTGCTCGCTGCGGTGGTCGAGGTGCTGAGTTCCGCGCCGGCTCCGGCCGTGGCCGGGATCCCGTCCGCGCTCGAGGCGTCGAGCGCACCGCCGTACGACGTGCCCTCGGTCCGGCTGCGGCTGCGATCGCGCAGACTCCACAGCTGGACGAGGCCGAAGCCGTTGCCGCTGTGGCCCTGCGTCCCGCCCACCTCGGTGGTCGGCGGACCGACGAACCGCAAGCGCACCCGAACGCGGAGGTTGCGGGTGCTCGCACCGACGCGAACCGGGAGCTCGCGCACCGAGCCGCCCGGGTCGAGCATGTCGTCCAGCTGGTTCCGCCAGCGGGTGCCGGCGAACTCGCCGCGCAGCGCGTTGACCAGGACCGGATCGTCCAGCGCCTGTGGCGAGTGCTCCGCGACGGCTGCGCAGACCTCGCGGAACGGGTCGGTGTCGTTGCCGTCCTGGTCCTGCAGTGAGGCCTGGTCGACCTGCGCGGCGCCCATCGTCCGGTCGTAGTGGCGGGGGAGCTGTGACTCGACCCGCTGTCGAGCGAGATCCTCGGCCTGGCTCAGTACGGCGTCGAGCCGCTGATCGACCTGCTTCGGAAGTCTGGCCGACATCCGGATGGCGTCGACCAGCACCTCGTCGGTGTGCCCGGCCGCGAGGTCGCCGGTGGCGCCGCGCTTCTCGATCCGGTAGCGCCGCAGCAGCGCGGTCGCGGTGCGGCGCGGGAGGTCGAGGTTGCCGTTGAGCATCCGCTCGACCGCGTCGGAGACCTGCTGCAGCGGGAGGTCCAGGTCGCGCCGCCCGTACGACTGCAGCGCTTCGCGCTCGGGAAGCGTGAGGACTACGGCGCCGGTCTCGAGCGGGATCCGCCGCGGTGCGGCACCGCCGGACCGGAGCTGGGCCTCGAGGACGAGATCGCCCCAGAACTGGTAGTGCTGCCCGTCCCGCATCAGCGTCCGCTCGACGCCGCTGGTGGCCGACTCGGACGCGCTCGACGAGTCGGTGGTCGTGCGGGTCAGCCCGATCGAGCCGCCGTACGACTGCCCGGCCGCGGACACGGTGCCGCCCGCGGTCGTGGCGGCCGACACGCCCGCAGTACTGCCGGTGGTCGCCAGCGTCACATTGAGCTCGGCGAGAAGCGGCTGCCCGGCGCCGACGTACCTGAGGTTCTCGAGTCGCGGGGTGATGCTCAGGGCGGTCGGCCGGGGCGTGAGGCCGCGTTGCCGGATCGCCTCGAGCGGGTCGGACGGTCCGGAACCGACGGCCAGGCTGGTGCGGTACTCGGTGGTGAGCAGCTCGGGCCGGGCGATGAGGTTCCGCGGCGCGAGGAATCCGCTGAGGTGGTGCAGGGCCGAGCTGTCCTCGCGGCCGAGCGCGGGTACGGCCTCGGTGAGCCGGGCGATCGGGTCCCGGGCGTCGACGTGGTGGATCGTCGCGGTCTGCAGGAGCTTGGTGTCGACGCGCCCCGGTACGGCGACCGCGGTCTGCTCGGGTCCGCGGCAGAAGTCGTTGTCGAGCCAGACGCGCGCGCTGCCTTCCGACGAGGCCACCGGTACCGCCGTACCGTCAGAGGTGACCTCGCTGACCGTGATGGTGTGCGGTACGTCGAACACTGCGACCCGCGCACCCGATTCGGCCACTGTCATCCGGTACGCGCCTCTGGTGGACGACCATCCCAGCGAACGGCCCCGCGACGTCCGGCCGACCGAGGCACCCAGCTTCCCGGCATCCGGTGCGTTGCTCAGACCCACCCGTGCCGACCACGGCACACTCTGCGCCCGGGACCCGGTGCGTCCCGACGTACTGACGCCGATGTCGACGTTGACGACCATGTCGTTGTCCGCGACACCGATCGGCGTCGTGCGGTCGAAATGCTGCTCGAGGGCGATCCGGAAGGACCGGACCCGCGGTGGGTGGCCGGTGTGGTGCTCGGTGAGCTGGAACATCAGCCGGTCCTGCGCGGCGTGGTCGTACCCGGTCTCCAGCCGGTGCTTGGCGATCTGCTGGCACGCGCGTTCCCAGTTCTCCGCCTGGCTGAGTGCGACGGCGGGGTCCTGATCGGCGAGGGCCGAGGGCAGCGGCTGGCCGTGGTCGTCGAGCGGCGGGATCAGGCCCTCCTCCGACAGATGCGTGAGGAAGCCGCGCAGTGCCTCGTCGGCACCGGTGAGCTCCCGGATCATCGCCGGTCCGGCACCGCGCAGTTGCCCCGGTCCGTTGCCCAGCCAGGTCGGGAGCTGCAGGGGAGTGTCGGTTGGGCGCGGGTCTCCGCGTAGGAGGAGCTGGCCGTCCGTGCCACGACGTACGGCTCCGTCGGCATCCCGGACGAGGGCTGCGGCGGGGACCGGGAGCCCGTAGCGGAAGGCGTCCCGCTCCGCCATCCGCAGCCAGGCCTCGCCCGTGCCTTCGGTCGCGAACGATTCGCCGCGGTCGAGGCGGTGGACGGTGACCTTGTGCCGCAGGCGCACCTTCACACCGACGGTCGGTGCCACCCGCTGGGTGCTCCACCGGCTGCCCAGGTCGGCGGTCGACGCCGTGTCGTCGTAGCTGGTGTTCCGTCCCACCTGCAGTCCCGGAGCCAGGTCTGCGGTGGTCGAGCCCAGGTCGGAGATCGGCGTACTGGCCGTGAGGCCGGTCGTGCGCGACCGGTTGAACGACTGGCTGCCGGAGGCACCCGAGTTGCCGACGCGCCAGAGTTCGAGTTTGTGATCCGGCGAGCTGTCGCTGGTCAGCTCGGCGGACTCCAGATCGACGGTCGTCTCCAGTTGCGCCCAGGCGACCGGTCGGCCGCCGTCGGTGATGAGACGCCAGACACCGCCGGGCCGGGTCGTCTCGTCCAGCCGGATCATCCCGTCCTCGGCGATCAGGCTGCGGACCCGGTCGTGGCCGACGCGATCGAGTGAGCCGAGTCGTTGCCGCAGCTCCGCCGTGGTCCGGTCGCACAGGTCGTTGAGACCGTCGACGCGGGTGGCCATGTGCTCGGGCATCGCCGTACGGCGTTCCGCGGCCAGCCCGAGCGTCTCCAGATCGGTCGTCTCGGTCGGAGGCGGAACCGTGTACGTGTGGATGAACCCGAGGTCGAGCGTGGCGGCGTCGTGGTCCGCGCCTGCGTCGACGATGTTGGGCGGCGACCAGTCCGCGGTGGCCGACTCCCGGATCCGCCAGATCCAGCGAGGTCGGGCCGACCGGTACCGCAGGAACTCACCGCGGAGCGCCTCGACCGCACCGGTTTGGGCGAACTCGGTCGCTCCGCCGCTGATGGTCCGGCCGCGACCGCGGCTCAGCTCGACGCCAGGCGCGACGAACGCGGCGACCGCCTTCAGTTTGCTCGAGTCCGGCAACTTCTCGGTCACGGTCTGTAGGCTTGCGTTGGCTGTCGCCCCGAGGCTCTGGGCGGCGGCGGTGGCGACGCTGAAGCCACCCTGGACCACCTGCCCCACCTGGGCCTCGTCGATGGTCAGCGGACTGTCCAGCACCTCGTGGAGTTCGCCGGGATCGAGCTGAATGTGGATCTGCACGAGGTGCTCGACGTCCGCGCGCGAGTCGTTGGCGATCGTCAGCACGAAGCCGTCGGGGGAGAGGATCCGGCGGCTCTGGCCGCGCAGCGTCCGGTGCAGGACGTCCGGGGTGAAGGCGTAGCCCTCCGGCAGTGCCTCGTTGAGCTCCTTGCACAGCGCGGTCAGGTGGGGGAGCCGGCCGGACGGGAGACCGTTGTGCCGGACGTCGTCGGCCGGAAGAGTGGCCGCGGTCGCTTGCTCGTACGCCCGAACCGCCCGTACGGCATCCTCGGAGCTTTCTGGGGTCAGTGCGCGGAATGCCTCGGCCGCGGTGCGGGCCTGCTCCGCTGCGGCTGTGCAGGAGCTCGCGATCTGGGTATGGCGATCGGCGACCCGGAGCCGCGCCTCGCCCCGGACGCGGAGCCGGCGAGCACGCTCGTTCGCGGATCCGTCCTTCGCCCCCGCTTCGACGTCGGCCGCAGCGAACAGTTCGGCTGCCTGGTCACGGGCCGCTGCCGCGCTCGCGGTCCGTACGTCGGCGCGATGCGCGTGATCCGCTGCAGCGGATTCGAGATCCGCGATCTGTCGACGTACCCGCGCTTGGAATCGTTCCTCCGCGGTCGTTGCCGGCCGTTGCTGCGCATCAGGTACGACGACTCGCAGACCGGACCACGGCACGCGGGGAGCGGGGTGCCCGCCTTGGCGGATGGTCCCGGACAGGTGCGTCAGGTCGGTCTCGACGTCGGCGAGTGCGCGGAGGCCTGAACCGGCACGGGTGTCTCGCCACTCCACGCTGAGCCGGCGGAATTCCTCGTACTGCGCTTCCGCTCGACGATCCCGCATCGCGCGGTGCGTCCCGGCGACCGCCCTGATGCGGCTCACGAGCCGGCGGATCGAGCCGGAGAATCCACCCGCCGGGGCGCGCCCACTACCGCTGCTCGACTGGTGCCGTCCTCCGACCGGACGCCGCGGTCGGCCCGGCGCCCGCAGCGTCGTTGGCGTGGTCGGCTGGGTCTGGGTCTGGGTCTGGGTCAGGCGTTCCGCGTCGCGGGCGAGGGCGCGCGCGTCGGCGACCAGGTCCGCCGCGAAGGGCCGGTTCGAGCCCTCGTGCCGGGCCCGTGCGCTGGTCAGCCGCCAAAGGTCGGCCTCGGTTTCGAGCCGGTTGCCGTCCAGCAGGTCCCGCAGCAGAGCCTGCGCCTCGGTCTGCTGCGCCGCGGGCAGCTCGGGGAGGTCGAGCAGCGCGTCGAGCCCTGCGGTCGCACCGTCTGCCCTTCGTCCGCCGCGCACCAGATCGAGCTCGGCACCGACGAACGCCACCGCCTCGGCGACCAGGCGGTCGTCCCCGACCGCGGCAGCTCGCCGCGCAAGCCGGCGCTCAAGGCGGCGAAGGGCCTTGCGGGCCAGTCGTTCACGAGAGTGCCGCAACCGCACCGTGCCGTCGCGGAGCGCGAGCGCCTCAGGCGCCACCACGCCGACCGCTAGCCCGAGCGCCTCGCGCGCGCGAGCCTGCGGGCTGTCCTCCGTGCTGGCAGCAGTCAACGCCGATCTCCCCGTTCCGATCACCGGACCGGGAGATTAGCAACCAATTGTTCAATTTCTCGCTACATATCCCACCAGACGAGTTAACAATTGCCGGTGGGGTTTCTCACATCAGGAACCGCTGTGCAGCGCGCGGAAGTCCGCGAGCGTTCCGGTGTAGTACTCGAGGTCGTCCTCCAGCCGGGCGCGGCTGACCAGATACGGGTCGCGGGCCTTGGCGTCGGTGCCGAAACTGGTCCAGATCTCGGAATCGGGGACCATGTCGCCGCCGTTGGTGCCCTCCGGCAGCGACTTCATCGCCTCCCGGATCGCCTCCGCGGCGAGCTCCCAGCCGAGCTCGACGTAATAACGCTCCCGGCCGGGTTGGCCGTCGTACGCCATGTCGGCAGCGATCGTCCGGTCGGCGTAGAGGTGCGCGACCACAGCCCACTCCGCCGCGTCGATCAGCTGCGAACGGCCCAGTCCCCAGTGCGCTCCGAGCCGGGTGGACGAGTGCTGGGACGAGTACGGGATGGTGATTTCGCCGATCGGCGACCGGTAGGTCCACGCGTCCGGGCCCTCGACGAGGTTGTCGCCGAGCTCGAAATCGGGGGCGGGCGCCAGCACCTCCCCGGGTTGCGGTCCGGCCTGCGCGGTCTCCAGCGCGACGTAGATCTCGGCCTCTGCCAGGGTCCTTGCGATCGGCATCGGTTATCTCGCTCCTGTCTGGCTGATTTCGTTGGCCAGTTCGGCGTACGCGTCACGAGTGACCAGTAGCCGGTCCAGCCGGAAGCGCCCGGGCTCGGCGGCCCGTACCGCCTGCCCTTCCGGTGTCCAGAACTCGTCCTCCGGTACGGCGTCCGCGCCGGCCGGGACGAACTTGATCACCTCGACGACGGCGGCCTGCGCGATGGCCAGCACCCTACCGGCCTCGACGGGATCCGTGGGGACAGCCGCCGCGGCGGTGTCGGCGACATCCAGCCACTGGCCCGCGTCGAGGATCTCGGACGGCTCCGGACCGCCGAACGTCGGCCAGCCGTGCACCGGTGTCTCGCGCGCCGGCACTCCGAACAGGTACTCGCGTTCGGCGGAACACCCCGGGCAGGTCGCGGCGTAGCTGGACGCCAGTTCACCTCTGATCTGGATCAGTGCCTGTTCCCAGGGCGCGTCGACCGACCCGCAGTCCGGACACGGATGCAGCTCCAGGTACAGCTGCGCCTCGTCCCAGGTCCGCGCGACCGCGAATGCCATCAAGCCCCCTTCGTCCACCAAGTCCTGGAGTTTCCATCATCGGCTCACGGGCCGGACAGCGACGGGCCGTGGCCGGTTGGTGCAATCGTCCGTCCGGCGGCGCCGCCCGCCGACATCCGCGCTCCGTGATCGGACGCCTGCGGCAACGTCCGCGCGGCCGTCGTGTAGTCGAGCAGTTTGAGCATGTCGAGCGGTACGCCGGCACTCTCGAGTTCGACGGCCACCTTCGCGCTGAAATTCTCGTCGGGTGACGACGTGTTGTAGAGCTCGCGCAGGTCGACGAGGCCCTCGGCCGCCAGCGCCAGGTTCGGGTGCAGCGTCGCGAACGCGGACGCGAAACCGCCGTCGCGGTCGCCGAGCATGGTTCCGTTCGGCAGGGCCTGGTACGTGCGCTCGGTGCCGTCGGCCTCCTGAACCAGCAGCACGATCGGCTTGCGCTCCGCCTTCGCGCGGTCGAGGGCGTTCAGCAGCGGCCGGTACGGCTGGAAGACCGCGCCCGACTTGCCCTGCCCGTACTCGGTCGCCGTGATGTCCGGCGGCCCCAGCTCCTCCTGCACCGCCTGCAGCCGCGCGTTCGCCAGTACGGCGTCGAGGGACGCGCCGGTCTCCATCTGCCGGAGTCCCTCGAGGTACTGGTGCCGGAGCATCCGGACGAACATCTCGCCGCGGGCCAGGTCCGGCAGGTTCACGGACTTCTTCACCAACGGCTCGCCGCGGCCGTTGTCGGTGGTCGTCCGGACCGTGGCGTCGTACACGACCGGGATCCGGACCGTGACCATCTGCCCCTCGAGGAACCGGCTGGTCTCGAGCCGGGTGCCGTTCGCGTCCGACGACTGCTCCTTGACCTGTTCGCCGATCGAGCCGCCGACCGAGACGAGACCGCCGTCGACGCCGCCGGACGCCGTGACCGGGGTCAGCCGGTTGCTGCTGCTGGAGGAGCGGTACGTCTCCTGCCGGCGCCACACGCGGCCTTCCTGGCCTTCGAGCGTCGGGCCGTGCAGCTCCCAGCCGAGCGCGGTCGCGTTGATCGCGACGCTCACCATCGTCCGCCCGTTGCCCGGTCGCGCCATCGGCTGCAGCGCGATGCCTTCGGCGAGCAACCGGCCGGCCTTCGCCTTCAGCGCGCTCGCCTTGAGGTTCGACCTGATCAGATGCCGGTACTCCGCCGTACCACGGCGACCGAGGACACCAGGCTGCTCGAGATGGGCGGTCAGGTTCTCGAGCAGCTCGTTGCGCCGGGGGCCACGCCTCGCGTGCAGTGCCGCCCGGATCGGTACGGCGCCCTCGGGGAGCCGGATCGGGCGGTGCTCGGCGTGTTCCTCCAGCTCCGGCTGCGTCTCGATCCGGGGGCCGTCCGTCAGGTCGCCGCGGGGGATCCACTGGACCAGGTCCGCGCGGAGCTCGCGTGGTGCCGACACGCTGGTGACGTCGGCCGGGTCGATCCGGCCGAGCTTCCAGCGGGCACTGGCCATCGCGGCCGCTCCGGCGTTACGGAGCCTGACGACCTGGGTCGTGAGCACGATCTTCTGGTGCGTCTTGGCCAGGTCGAAATGACCCAGCCGGTCGACGGTGGTGTTGTGCTCGCCGCTGCCGCCCGTGTGCGACGTGGTCTGGTCCGTCGCGACCCCGCCCGAGCCCTCGCCGAGAGCGGTGGGGCCTTTACCTTCGACACCGGCGGAGACAATCACGGTGTGCCCGGTCGAGCGGTCGATCTGCTTGTAGTCGTAGTTCTGGTCGACGCTGCCGGCCTCCTCCTTCGGGATGTCCGGCTCGCCGTCGGGTGTGGTCGGGACGTCTTCGATGGTGCGCTCGCCCTCGTACCGGGCGCGCACCTGGACGAACAGGACGTCGGGCCGTTCCTGTCCCTGGATCGGTACCTCGATGGGAACCTCGAAGCCGTCCGCGCCGAGCATGTCCTCGAGGTGGCCGTGGAAGCTCTCCGGCTTCAGGTCGATGTCGAGGACGCCCTGGAGCAGGCGGCTGGCGTTCCGCAGGCCGGGAGCGAGTTCGTCCACCTGCGGTTCGACCAGTGTCCGCAGGTCGACCTGCTGGTCGGTGCCTTCCACGGTGAGCGACTCGAGTTTGGCCGCCCCGAGACTCTCGTCGTACGCCTCGGAGGTGCTCATGACGCGGCGGCGGACGGCCGCAGCCTCGACGGCCTTGGCGGTCGCCTCGAACTCCGCTTCGGAAGTCGGGGCCTGGACGGCCGGGCCCCGGCTGTTCGCCCGCAGCTTCGCCGTCAGGCTCTCGGTCGTGTGCTCGGCGGCCGGACCGGTGGTGACGCCGGCCTTCTCCAGTTGGTATCGACGCAGGAAACCGCCCGCGACCCGGTGACTGATCGGCAGCTTGTCGTTCAGGTACCGCTCGGCGGCGTCGGACACCACCCAGAGCGGCAGATCGAGCTTGCCCGCGGCGTACAGCTCCAGCGCTCGCCGCTCGGCCATCGACTTCTGGGCCAGCGCGTCCGGCAGCGCGACGGACTTGATCACCTGACCGTTGTGCATGATGTCCGCGGTCAGCTTGTGGCGCTCGATGAACTCGTGGTGCGTGCCCGGGTTGACCAGCAGCCGCTCGTCGCCGGACGTCTCACTGGTCGTGGTGGACTGCGACCGGCCCCCGGTGCGGCCGACCGACAGGTTCCCGGAGCGGGCGGCGCCGCCGGCCTCGACCAGGCCGGCCCCGACGTCCCCGCTGACGCCACCGGACGCCGACGTACCGGACGTGGAGCCGACGTCGGTCATCGTGAAGTTGATGTCGACGGAGTTCTGCTGGCTCATCGCGACGTGCGTGAGACTGACCGCCTCGCCGCGGACGACGATCTCGTACTCCTGTGGCAGCAACGTCCCGTCCGCGAGCGCCTGCGCCGGGCTGCCCGGGGCACGGACCACGGTGAACGGCAGCCGGTACTCGCCGTTCAGCCAGTCGCGGTTCGCGACCAGGCTGACCGGCGACAGGGCCTCGTGCAGCGCGGGCAGCGCGGTGGAGTCGGACCGGATCGCGGGGATCGCCTTGCACAGCTCGTCGGCCGCGTTTCCGGCATCCACCGCGACCGGGAACGCCTGCTCGACGGCCTGGTGGTGCGGCGGCTTCGGGTTCTTCTCGTACACCGGGGCGTCGGCACGGATCATCGAGCTGTCGTACGCGACCTCCATGCTGCCGCGGACGTCGGCGATCGGCTCGCCGTCGCCGTGATCGGTCATCTCGGCGAACGTGATCTGGATGTCCTGCTTGAGCCGGTCGAGCGGTTCGGTGCTCTCGCTCAAGGTGACGCGGTTGACCCGCCGCCCCGCGGTCCAGCTGAAGGTGCGGCCGAGCGCGTTCCGGCTGAGCTTGACGCCGATCTTGCCCATCCAGCCGCGGACGCCTTCCGGCGGCGGGTTGGAGCCGCCGACCCCGGCGGAGAGCGGTACGCCCCGCGAGCGGCTCGACGTACGGCCGGTCGCCGTCGAGCTGATGCCGAGCAGTACGACGTTCTCGTTCGTGCTGCTCCCGGCGCCGCTGACCTTGAAGTCCTTGGTCGCCTCGTCGTAGTCCTGCGTGACCGACAGCCGGAACGGCCGCCAGCGCGGCGTACCGGCGAAGCCGTGGTCCTCGAGCATCACGATCAGGCCGCCCTGACAGGCCTGGTTGATGCCCGCCTCGAGACGCGGCGCGCTGATGTGCTGGACGACCCGCTCGTAGTTGGCGATCTGCTGCGCGGTCGCCGGCTTGCCGGCCTGCGGAACCAGGCCCATCCTGGCCAGCTCCGTCAGCGCCTGGTGCTGCGCCTGCTCGGCGCCCTTGAGGTTCTGCGTCAGGCCCTTGCCGACGCCGCGCAGCTGGTTCTCGCCACGGCCCATCCACGGCGGCGGTTTCGGCTGCCCGGTCGACGGCTCGGCGTCGCCCTGCAGCAGCACGTGGCCGTCCTGGTCCACCTTGACGGTGCCGTCGTCTTCCCGCAGTACGGCGTTCTTGTCGGCGCGGCCGCCCGCGCGCAGCAGGTCGTTCTCCGCGACCCGCAGCAGCGCCCGGCACTCGCCGGTCTCGACGATCGGCGGGGTCGTGGAATCGCCGACCTTGCGCAGTGTGGCGCGCACCCTGAGACCGACCAGCACGCCCTGCGTCGGGCCCTGGTTGCGGTGCACGGCCGGGGTGATCGTGGTCATGCTGAGGCTCTGGCCGCCCGACCGGGACACGTTGCGTCCGGCCGACGCGTTCGGCGACAGGTTCACGGAGCCGAGGACGTTGTCGTACGAGGCCGCCGTGGGCGCCGGGCTCACGACGGAGGGCTTGCCCGGGAACGAGACCGACCCGGTGCCGGTGACCGACGCCGTGTAGGTCTGGCTCGCGTTGAGGCCGGCGAAGTCGACGAGGACCTCTTCCTGCCACATCTCCGAGCTGGACTCACCGACGAGTTCGGCGTTCGCCCAGATCGGCTCGACCTCCCAGGTGAGCTCGTACTCCGACTCGCCGCCGGTGGGGATCCGCCGGGTGACACCGCCCGGCTGACACATCTCGCGCAGCTGCCGGTGCGAGTCGTTGACCATCAGGCCGGCGATGTGGTTGTACGCGACCCGGTCCAGGTCGTCGTACTTCTGCTGGGCCTTCCGGACGAGCCGATCCGTGACATCGTGCAGTCCGGTGATGCTGGTGACCGCGTGCCGCGGGAACTCGCCGGTGACCTCTTGCCCGTGGCCGATGTCGGCCAGCGAGACGGTCTCCGTCGGCGGCTTCACCGTGTACGCGCTGGAGACCCATGTCTGCTGGCGGCCGGCGTCGACCGTCTCGACCGCCGACCAGGGCTCGGTGGGGGAGCTGCGGACCTCGATCTGCCACTTGCCGGACCACTCGTAGAGGATCGACTCGCCGCGGTTGTCGTCGACCCAGCCGGCCTGGTGGTGTGCCGTGGCGCCGCTGCTCTCGGCGAGCGAGCGGCCGCGGGACACCTCGACCCGCGGCGAGATCACCTGCGCCGCCGCGTGGACCGGCGTACCGGGTGCGGCGAGCGCCAGGATCCGCCCGATGTTCACACCGACGTTGCCGTTCGTCGAGTGCGTGTCCGTCGTACCGACGCTCGTGCCGCCCTCGCCGAGCGTGCCCGACATCTGCTCGGCCATCGTGTAGTCGATGTTGTCGCGCTCGGTGACGTCGTCCGGGATCAGCCGCAGCCGCACCTGGCGCATCGAGGAGACGTCCGTGTCGGCGTCGTTGTCGACGGTGAACACCATGCCGTCGCGGGACAGCAGCCGCCGGTACTCCGCGGCGGGCACCGGGAGCGGGCTGCGGCTCGACAGTTGCTCGCTGTACTTGTTCGCGGCCAGGACCCGGTTGATGTCGGCGACCGGCAGGTTGAGCTGGTCGCCGTCCGGCACTCCGGTCATCAGTAGGTCCTTGGCCGGCAATGCCCGGCCGAGGCTGCGTTCGTACACCGCCACCTCGTGCTTGGCGGCCGCCGCGAGATCGGCGATCCGGCTCTGCGAGCCGTTCGCGTCGATCTCGGTGAGGAGCGTCTGGTACCCGGCGAGGGCGATCCGCGCGTCGGCGGCGGCCTGCTCGTAGGCACCGGCGATCTCGGTGTGCCGGCCGGCCTTGTTCCGCGAGGTCTTGGCCACGACGCGCAGCTTGCGTGCCCGCTCGGGAGCGCCGCGGTCGCGTTGCCGGTCCTCGGCACCGGCGTCGTCGTCGGCCTTCGTGGCCTCGTCGGTCGCTTTCTGGGAGCTTTCTCGCTTGTTCGCCGCCAACTTGTCGAGGTCCGTGACCGTGGCCCGGAGCTTCTCGATCTGGGTGACGACCTCGCCGCGCAGGTGCGCGGGCGTGTTCCGGGCGGGCTTCGCCGCGGTCTCGGCGCGCGCGGCGGCGCGGCCCGCGGCGATTCCCTCGGGGGTTGCGACTGCTCCGGCGGTCCAGGGGAGCGCGGGCTCGGAACCGCCGTGCCGCTTGATCGTCCGGGCCAGACCTTCCAGGTCGCGCTCGAGCTCGGCGAGGCTGCGCGGTCCGCTCGGATGCCCGTGCGCGAGCGTCTCGGCGCGCGCCTCGTGCCAGTCCGTCAGCAGGCCCTGGAACGCGGCGTGGTCCGCGTGCAGGCGGCGGTCGCGGCGCTCGTGGCTGAAGACGGATCGCAACTTGCCGAGGACGCCGCGGGGCCGGCCGGCCTCCGCGGCGGCGATCTCCTGCGTCATCAGGGTCAGCTGGTGCGTCCAGACGTAGCGGACCTGTTCGTCGCTGAGTCCGGCCGGGAGCCGCAGTACGTGCGGGTCGTCCTCCGTACCGGCGCGGATGATGCCCTGGCCCAGCGCGCCCAAGGTGGTGTCGCCGATCTCGACCCGGACGCGATGCTGCGCCTCGGACCCGATCGGCTGCAGGACGGCCTGGCCGGACTGGGGATCCACGACCGGCCGATCGGTCACCGCGGTCGCCAGAGCTTGCCGATCCATCCCAGTGAGCACGTTCAGCGCGTGCACGTCGGTCAGCCGCCCCTGCGAGGTCGGACGCGCGCCGACCATCAGCCCGGTGCCGCGGATCTGCGAGGTCCAGACGCGGCGTCCTTCCGCACGCCGGTGCCTGCTGCCGACCTGTACGCGGTGACGTCCGGTGCGCTGCGGCGCAGGCGGCGTACCCACGCCCAGAAGTTCCGCGTCGCGGTTGATCGCGGCCGAGGCGGACACGATCGCCGACGTCGCGATGGTGCTCTGCGGCGCTGTCAGTCGCCTGAGGCGGGCGGCTGCCTCGGAGTCGTCCGGCGCCGCGCCGCTGAGGGCGACGCGGAGCATCGCGTCGGCCTCGGTACGCCGGGATTGAACCAGCCCCGGCACCCGGAGGTACCGGTCGAGGGCGTCGATCGCACCGCGCGCGGGCAACTCGCCGCGGGCACGGGCCACCTCGGTGCCGATCACGCCGACTGCCTCCGCCAGCAGACGGTCGTCGCTGACGCGGTCCGCGGCCCGGCGTACGAGCAGCTCCTCGATCGCGCGCATCACGCGCGCGGCGACCACGTCGTCGCGGGTGGTCAGCCGGACCCGGCCGTCCCGCAGCGGCACCGCCGAGGGGTGCAGGATCCCGAGCGCGTTTCCGACGGCCCAGCGAGCGCGAGTCGCCGGGTCTGCGGCAGACAACGTCGATGTAGTCAGCCGGATCACCCCTCCCGTAAGTGCCCGGGTGATCACCAGTTGTCACCCGGACCCTCTGGTCCGGAATTTAGCAAACAATCGGTTACTTGCCAGCAACTCAATTCACCCGAACCGTTAACGATTTACGCCGAGTGCCGCACCTAGGATCAAGACCCATGTGGGAGAAGTTCGGTGACTCCGAGTGGAACATCCCCGAGGCGCGCAGCATGGTCGCCCAGTTGCGGCACCACGCCGGCGACGGCCGGGAGTACGACGGCATCGAACTGTTCCTCGCGCTCTGCGAGTACCTCGACCGGCTGCACGGCAAGGACGGGTTCGACTACTTCTACACCGGCGCGGAGCAGGCGGTCCTGGCCGCCGCTGTGCAGGAGGTACGCGGCCCGGAGATCGAACCGGACCCCGACACGGACCGGCTGGTGCAGCCGGTGAACGCCGCTGTCACGCTGGTCGAAGGACGGGACCTCGTGCTCTGGCTGGAGGGTCAGCCCGGCTGGCAGCGAGAGGTCGGCCTGTGCCTGCGCGCGATGTATGCCTATCTAGACCAGTTGTACGGCGGGCCGGGCACGTTCAACCAACTGCTCAAGCGCGCCGAGCTGGAGCGGGTCGCGGCGCGGTAACGGCAGTGGCCATCTGGCACGGATGGCACCTCCCTGCCATTACGGTATGCGGGTGAGTCTCTCGTCCTCCACGCGTAACTCTTCCCAAGGCGCCCGGGCAGCGGGCCGATCGACGGGTGGCGGATCGACCCGCCTCCCGAGCGGCCGGGAACGCCGTCCTGCCCTGGCCGCACTCGCGGTCATCCTGATCCTGCTCGGTGCCGCCGGCTCGGCGCTGATCGCGCTGAACAGCGGCAACCGCTCCGACTTCGTCGCGATCTCGGTCGATCAGCTGCCGCCGGGCAGCAAGCTCGAAGCGAAGGACCTCTCCCGGGGCGACCTGGCCGGTGCGACCGGTGGCCTCATTCCGTGGTCGGAGGCGAACAAGTACCTCGGCCGCTACACGAAGACCTGGATGTACAAGGACCAGTTCGTCACGCCGGAGAACCTGACCGCGGAGGGCGAGCAGCCGATCCCGGCCGGGGGAGCTCTGGTCGGTGTCAGCCTGGAGGCCGGGCGCGCGCCGTCGGACGGCCTCGAGGTCGGCGACGTCGTCAAGGTCATCCGCGTGCCGTCCGCCAACGCGGAGGGTGCCGCGGTGCCGTTGGTCAGCGCCGCCGAGGTGACGTCCGCCGACGGTGCGATCACCGACAGCAAGACGAGTTCGAACAGCACGCTCAACGTGACGGTCCTGATCCCCGCCGAAGACATCACCACGGTTGCGGCAGCGGCCGCGGCGAAGACCCTCGTGCTGGTGAAGCTGGCGCCGGGCACCAAGCCGGACGTGTCGCGCAACGGGGCCAACTGATGGCACTGGTGGCGCTGGCGAGCGCGAAGGGCTCGCCCGGGGTGACCACGGCAAGTCTGGTCTTCGGTGCACTCTGGCCGCGGCAGGTGCTGCTCGCCGAGTGCGACCCGGCCGGCAGTGACGTCGCGATCCGGATGACCGGACCGGGCGGTGCCGGCCTCAACTCCGATCGCGGCCTGGTCAGCCTCGCGGCTGCGAGCCGGAAGGGTCTGGGTGACGAGGTCATCCTCGCGCACAGCCAGCAGCTCGACGGCGGTCTCGACGTACTGCTCGGTGTTCGCTCGCCGGAGCAGGTCGGCGGCATGGGCGGTCTGTGGCACCCGCTCGGCATCACGTTCAACCAGATGCAGCACGGCGACGTACTGGCCGACTGCGGGCGGATCGGCGCGTCGTCGCCGCAGCTGCCGGTCATCCAGTCCGCGCGCCTCGTCGTACTGGTGTGTACGGCGACAGGCTCGTCGGTGGCGCACCTTCGGGAGCGGCTGTCGACACTGGTGCACCATGTCGACGCACAGCTCGGTGTGGTCGTCGTGGCCGACCCGAAGCAGCGGGACGGCGTGAAGCAGGTGTGGTCCGTCCTGGACGCGATGTCGTTGCCGGTGCGGCACCGCTGGCACCTGGCGTACGACCCGGCCGGTGCGGCGTTCTTCGACGGGCGCGGCCACGGCCGGCTCGACAAGACCCAGCTGATCCGGTCCGCGAGCGTCATCACCGCGGAGATGGCAGCCTTGGTGGCCGCCCCGCCGCCGCAGGACTTCGACATGGCCAACGCGGCCTTCCCACCGGGTGATTACCGGCCGTGAGCGAGCGAAGCGAGGTCACCATTGAGTACAGCGCCCTTCAGCGCTCATCGTCGTCCGGAGGACGTCGATGAGCGCTGACCAGGAGCTCGTTCGGAAGCTCCGGGTGCAGGTCGCCGAGCGGCTGAACGAGCAGCGGCGCCGCGACCAGGTGAACGGCGTACCTCCGATGAGCGCGGAGGACGAGCGCGAGTACGCACGGTCGCTGATCGTGCAGGTCCTCGAGGACCACGCGCGGTACGAGCTGGCCGAGGGCCGGACGCCGCCGACGCCGGACGACGACGCGCAGATCGCCGGAGCGATCCACTCCGCGCTGTTCGGTGTCGGCCGGCTGCAGCCGCTGATCGACGACCCCGAGGTCGAGAACATCGACATCAACGGCTGCGACCAGGTCTTCGTGCAGTACGGCGACGGTCGCGAGGAAACCCCTGGTCCGGTCGCGGAGAGCGATGAGGAACTGATCGAGCTGATCCAGGTGCTGGCGGCGCACGCCGGCCTGACCAGCCGCCCGTTCGACTCGGCGAACCCGCAGCTGGACCTGCGGCTGCCCGACGGCTCCCGGCTGTCGGCCGTGATGGGCGTGACGTCGCGTCCCGCGGTGTCGATCCGGCGCGCCCGGCTCGGCAAGGTGTTCCTCAAGGACCTGGTCGCCAACGGAACCATCACCGACGACGTCGGCTCGTTCCTGCGGGCCGCGGTCGCGGCGCGGAAGAACATCATGATCGCCGGCGCCACGAACTCCGGGAAGACGACGCTACTGCGGGCACTGGCCAACGAGATCCAGCCGCACGAGCGGCTGATCACCGTCGAGCGCTCGCTGGAGCTCGGCCTCGGCGAGTTCAAGGACCTGCACCCGAACGTGGTGGCGTTCGAGGAACGGCTGCCGAACTCCGAAGGCGTCGGCGAGGTCAGCATGGCCGACCTGGTCCGGCGTTCGCTGCGCATGAACCCGAGCCGGGTGATCGTCGGTGAGGTGCTCGGCGACGAGATTGTCACGATGCTGAATGCGATGAGCCAGGGTAACGACGGCTCGCTGTCGACGATCCACTCGAACAGCTCGATGGAGGTGTTCAACCGGATCAGCACCTACGCGATCCAGGCCCGCGAGCGGTTGCCGATGGACGCCACCCAGATGCTGATCGCCGGCGCGCTCGACTTCGTGGTGTTCGTCCGCAAGCACAACGACTACTCGCGCGGCGGCGGTCTCAGCCGGTACGTCGAGAGCATCCGGGAGGTCACCGGATGGGACGGCCGGGTGCTGTCCGGCGAGGTGTTCGCACCGGGACCGGACGGCCACGCTGCGGCGCACGCGCCGATCGCGTGCATGGACGAGCTCGAGCACTTCGGGTACCAGCCGCTCGTGCACGGAACGTGGGCGTGACGCGATGAACGACAGGACTCTGGGAGCGCTGCTCTGCGGCGCGTTGGTGGGCGGAGCGGTGATGCTGCTGATCGTTGCGATCCGCGGCACCGAGCCGAAGGACGAGACACCGTCGCTCTTCCGCAACCGCAGCGTCGAGACTCGCAAGAACATGGTCCGGCTGGGCGTGGGCTTCGCGGTCGGCCTGCTCGTGCTGGTGGTGACCCGCTGGCTGGTGCTCGCGGTCGCCCTCGCCCTGCTCGCGGCGATGGCGGACCGCTTCTTCGGCGGCACCGGTGAGGAACGCCGCGCGATCGACCGACTCGACGCGCTGGCCACCTGGACCGAGGCACTGCGCGACACGATCGCCGGCGCGGTCGGCCTGGAACAGGCGATCCCGGCCACCGCGGTGAACGCGGCGCCCGCCATCAAGCCCAGCCTGAACCTGCTGGTCGACCGGCTGCGGATCCGCGAACCGTTGCCGTCGGCCCTGATGCGGTTCGCCGACGACCTGGACGACCCGTCCGCGGACCTGATCGTCGCAGCCCTGGTGCTGAACGCCAGGCTGCGCGGTCCGGGTCTGCGCGAGGTGCTGAGCGCGCTCGCCGATTCGGCCCGCGAGGAACTCGACGTACGCCGGAAGGTCGCGGCGGAACGTCGTTCGACGCGGCGCAGTGTGCAGGTCGTGGTCGCAATCACGCTGCTCATGGCGGCCGGTCTGGTGCTGTTCAACTCGGCGTACATGGCGCCGTACACGAGCTTCGTGGGGCAGGTCGTGCTGGCCGTGGTGATCGGGCTCTACGCAGTCGGACTGCTGTGGCTGCGGCGACTCGCGAAGATCGAGGTGCCGGATCGGTTCCTGATCGGTATGACCGGCGACCAGCGGCCGCACCGATCGGGCGACGACCGGATGGAAACGGTGAGCGGATGACCTGGGCCTTCATTACCGGCGGTATCGCCGGACTCGGCGTGTACGTGCTGGTCCGGATGTTCATCAAGCCGCGGGCCAACGTGCTGTCCACGATCGCGCGGATCGACGCCGGCCGCGGCGGTTACACCAGCGGTGCCACCACCAGCGCCGCCGGCGAGCGAGTGCTCGGCGGCGTGGACCGGGCGCGGGAGACGCTGGGCCGGCGGCTCGAGGCGGAGGCGAACGCGCGCGGCTGGGCGTTCGGCAAGCTGCGCCGCGACCTCGCGGTGATGAACCAGCCGTTCGCCGCGATGCTCGCGACCAAGGTCTTCTTCGCGCTCGGCGCGATGATCTTCGTCCCGGTCGTGCTGTTCCTGGCCGCCGCGATCGGGATCAGCGCACCCGGCGTCGCCCCGGCGATCGTCACGCTCGCGTTCATGGCGCTGGCGTTCTTCCTGCCCGACCTGGCCTTGCGGCAGCAGGCGGAGGCGCGGCGGCGCGACTTCCGGCACGTGGTCGGCAGCTTCCTGGACCTGGTCGCGATGAACCTCGCGGGCGGCCGCGGTCTGCCCGAGGCGCTGATGACGGCGTCCACGATCGGCGAGCACTGGGCGATGGCCCGGATCCGGCAGGCGCTCGCGAACGCGCGACTGATCGGCATCACGCCGTGGGACGCGATGGCCCGGCTCGGCGAGGACCTGGGCGTCGAGGAACTGCGGGATCTGGCGTCGGCGCTCGCGCTGGCCGGTGACGAGGGCGCGAAGATCCGTTCGTCGCTGCTCGCCCGCGCCGCGTCGCTGCGGCGCAAGGAACTGGCCGACGTGGAAGGCAAGGCGGGCGAGCGGTCCCAGTCGATGCTGGTCGCGCAGCTCGTGATGATCTCGGCGTTCTTCCTGTTCCTGGCCTTCCCGGCCGGCGTGGCGATCCTCGGAAGTTGATCCGAACAGTGACGAGGGCAAGGGATCCTTTGGGCGGAATGGTCCGTCGAACACGGCATACTGAGGCCCGGTTCGGCCTCACGATCTGGAAGGCATGTGGATGACCTCGGAGTTGATGTTCTGGCGGGCCATGGCCGGCTACGCGGTGGCACGGGCGCAGGCCCAGCGGGCCCGCGCGCGGCAGGGGAACACCGAGCTGGGCGCCTCCGCACTCGAGTGGGCGATCATCTCGGGCATCCTGGTCGTCGCGGCGCTGGCGATCGGCGTCGTGGTGAAGCGCGTCATCGCCAAGCACACCGCTGATATCGAGAAGGAATGACGGCAGAGCCATGCGGCTGGGGCGCAAGCGGTCCGAGCGGGGGGTCAGCACGCTCGAGCTGGCCATCCTCGCGCCGGCGCTCATCGCGCTGGTCTTCGTGTCCATCCAGACCGCCTTGTGGCTGTACGGGCGTTCCGTCGCGCTGAACGCGGCGCAGGAGGGCGTGTCCCGGCTGCGGCTGGTGCAGCCGCCCGTCTACACCCCGGCGGTGGGGGAGAAGGTGCGGGCCGACATCCAGTCGTACGCGCAGCAGCTCGGCGGTACGACGCTGCAGAACGCCACCGTCCCGTTCCCGTCGTACAACAACCCGGAGGGCGTGGTCTCGTTCACGGTCACCGGGAAGACCGTCTCGCTGGTGCCCGGCCTGGAACTGAAGGTGACGCGGACCGCCACCGGGCGGATCGAACAGTTCGAAGCCGACAAGTGAGCGAGCAGATGACGAGCAGACCGGGGTCTCGCGGGCGGCGCCGCCGTACCCGCGAGCGCGGCACGATGGCGCTGGAGATGGTGATCCTCGCGCCCGTGCTGCTGGCGCTGTTCATGTTCCTGCTGGCCTGCGGGCGGTACTTCCAGTCGTCGTCGCTGCTGGAGAGCGCGGCCCGTGACGGTGCCCGTGGCGCCAGTCAGGCGCGGTCGCTGCAGGATGCGCAGGCGCGCGTCGACGAGGCCGTCAACTCGGCCATGAGCCAGGCGGTGGCCTCGTGCAAGGAGTCCGCGGCGGGTTCGATCACCACCGGGTTCGTGGCCGGTTCGCCGTTGTCGGTCGAGGTGACCTGCACGATCAACTACCGCGACCTCGGCCTGCTCGGCCTGGGCGGCGACACCAAGATCACCAAGCGCTTCACGTCCTCGCTCGATCCGTACCGGGGGGTTCGCGGTGACGGCTCGTAGGCTCGTCGAGTTCTTCCGGATCGATGCGCGACGCAACGATCGGCGGTTCGGCCGCGGCGCGCTGAGTCCGGCGGTGGCGATCCTCGCCGTCATGATCTTCACCCTGGCCGGCCTGGTGATCGACGGCGGCCGGCAGTTGGGCGCCCGGTCGCGTGCGATCGGGTACGCACAGGAGGCCGCGCGCGTCGGCGCCGCGGCCATCCAGCTGAACGTCGCCGAGGCGAAGATCGACACCACCAAGGCCGCGGCCGCGATCACGACGTTCTGCGGCCAGGTGCGGTCCAACGACCCGGCGGTCACGGCGTGCGGACCGACCACGCTGACCGACAAAGAGGTCGACATCCAGGTCGACATCGCCAACAAGACAACGTTCCTCGGCCTGGTCGGCAAGCAGTCACTGAAGGCCAGCGGCACCGGCCAGGCACACGCCGAACAAGGCGTCGACAAGGCCGACGACAGCCCGACCATCCCGCCGATCGTCGTGAACCCGACCACCGACGGCCCCGGCGGCCCGATCGACACCCCGCGCCCGCCGACGATCGACCTGCCCTGCCCGACCTGGACCCTCGGCTCACCGACCCCGATCTGGACCCTCTCGCCGTTCCCGTTCCCGGCGTCCTGCTCGCCGAACGTGACGCCGACCCCGACCCCGTCCAAGACCCCGCCGACCGGCGGACCGTCAGGCCCCACGAGCAGCTCGCCGCCGAGCGGGCGCTAGACACCGGAGGATTCCGTCCGTGCGTAGGTTTGCCCTCCCGGCCTTTGCAGCGATCGGTGTCCTGCTGCTGAGTGCCTGCAGCAAGGACACCAACGACGGCGGCCGCCCGGTCCCCGTCGGCGGTTCCGGTACGTCGACATCCAGCACACCGTCCACCGCACCGTCGTCAGAGCCGAGCACCACCACCGCGCCGGCCACCACCGGCAAACCAACCGCACCGACCGCAAAACAAGTCATCGTCCAACCCGGGAACTTCGCCTCCAACCCCGCCGTCCAAGGCCTCGTGACCAGCTACCCCCTCTACTTCCAGGCCCTGGTGTCAAAAGACGACACAATCCTGAAAAAGCGCTTCCCGTCGTTCTTCTACGCCGACGTGTCGCAAGGGATCCAAGATGCCAAGCGCAACGGCTGGATCATGAAGCCACCGGGCAGCGTGGTGGTGGTCGGTGCCAAGAGCACTCCGGACAACACCGTCGCGGTGCAGACGTGCCGCTCGCAGACCACGCAGTACTGGGATCCGAAGTCGCGGACTTGGACCGTAGTTACGCCAAAGGGCTCGCCAGAGGTGATCGAAATGATCAAGACCGGGATCGGCTGGCTGCCGTACCGGCTGGCGACCAGCAAGGGCGTGAACTGCGCAGCGGTACGGTATCCGGCCTAGTCCGGAACAGGGAATTTGAGGTTGCGAAGAGGTGACGGGGTACTGGGTACCGGGCATGATGCCCCTGGTCGAAGATAATCTGCCGGAAGACGAGTCTGGGGAGTGAGGATGCACAACCGGGTAGCCCGCACACTGCTCACCCTTGGAGCAGTGCTCGCACTGCTCACTGCCGTCCCCGCCACGACCGCGTCCGCCGACACGATCCAGACCGGCAACACGGTCTGCAGCATGTACGTGAACTCGACCGGCTTCGGCGCGTACTGCACCTCGGGTGACGCCTACCTGGGTGACGGCACGCCACCGCCGACCTGGCGAGAGCGGCTGAATGGCATGCCGTTCGTGCCGTGCCGCAACTTCCCGATCCCGGACGGAATCCACCTTCCGCAGGCACCGGAGGGGAAGAAATGGGTCCTCCGGGTCACGATCACCGACTACGACCTGAACACCTACAACGGTGGCAACAAGGCGCATCTGGAGCGCGCTTACATGCCGGTGAATGCCGAGGAAGAGGCGCAGTGCCCGGAACCGGACTACATGGACCAGTTCTGGATGAAGTTCAAGAGCACTTATCCCACTCCGGCGTTGGTGGTCAAGCCGACCTTCACGCCGCGGGTGAACGTGCCGGCGTTCTTCTCGCTGACGAAGGAGAGCTCCGAGCAGTACAAGAACACAGGTGAATTGAGCGGTTACTACGATCCGCAGCACAACCTGACCATGCGGGGCATGGTCGTCGAAATGAAGGTCGATCCCGGCGACGGGACCGCGCCGTTCACGTGCTTGATGGGAACCACGCCGGCCGACGACCCGGACGGGTACGACGAGACGCAGGATCCCTTCCACCAGATGAACACCTGCAAGCACAAGTACACGAAGTCCAGTGCGAGTCAGCCGGACGGCATGTACACGGTGAAGCTGACCATCACCTGGGAGGTCTCGTACTGGATCGGTAAGGACTCCGGCGGCTGGCATTCGATCGGCAAGGCGACTGTGACTGCCGTGCAGCGGTTGCCGGTGCAGGAAGTTCAGGCCATTGGTGGCTGATGGTGGGGGTATGGAGGAGCGATGGTAAGGACGAATGAGCCTGCGCAGGCGGCTCGGTTGCCGCAGCGGCGGTCGGGGAGTCCGGGCGCGGACCGGCTGAAGGGCTTCGTCGCGCTGCTCGCGATCCTGGCGATCGTCGGTGGCGTGCCGTACGTGCTGCTGCGGTTCTTCGGTACGCCGTGGCCGGACACGATGCCCAGCAAGAGCATGCTGTTCAGCGAGCTGAGCGTCGAGACGGTGCTCGGCATCATCGCGTTCTTCATCTGGGTCGCCTGGCTGCACTTCGTCGTCTGCCTGATCGCGGAGGCGGTCGCGGAGATCCGCGGTCACGGTCTTTCACCCCGCGTCCCGCTCGGCGGTGGCTCTCAGGCGCTGGCTCGCCGGCTGATCGGCACGGTCGTGCTGATCGCCGCGGGTGCCGGTGTCAGCCTGCCGGTCGCGAGTGCGGTCACCACGGCCGGTCCGGCCGCCCCGACGTCGGTGAGCGTGCGGCACGAGTCGTCGCAGTTCCGCCAGACCGAGGCTGCGAGCACGGTCCTCAGCGGCAGCCACCAGCAGTCGAAGACGAGTGTCGGCGTACGGACGAACAACGACCACAAGGGTCAGGTCGTCAAGTACACCGAGGTCCGTCCGCCGCAGGGCCGGAACTACGACTGCCTGTGGGACATCGCGGAGCGGTATCTCGGTGAGGGTCGCCGGTACAAGGAGATCTACGACCTCAACAAGAACAAGCTGCAGCCCGACGGCCGCCGGCTGACCAACCCGGACCTGATCCTGCCGGGCTGGCAGGTGCGGCTGCCCGCCGACGCCAAGGGCCCGGGCGTGCACACGGTCCGCGTGAGCATCGGCGACCACACGACCACCAAGACCACCACCAAGACAACGGTCAGCTCGAAGACGACCACCGAGACCAGGACCACGGCCAAGCCGAAGACCGCGGTCGAGAACAAGACCGAGACGCGGACGACGCCTGAGTCGAAGCCGGTCGGTCCGGGCCGCTACTCCGAGCAAGGCCTTGAGAAGCCGTCGTCCGTCGGAATCGGCAGCGCGAGGAACGACCCGGGCGCGAAGAACGTCAAGCCGGGGGAGCCGAACGTCACCGTCGAGCCACACGCCCCGGGAGCCGGTCACGAGCACGGCGAGCCGGCGGGTGGCGGCACCCAGGTGCCGGAGGCGACTCCGGTCGCGGCCGACGACGGCATCAGCCTGAAGGACGCCGGCATCTTCGGCTTCGGCGCGACGCTGCTCGCGGCCGGTCTGGCGCTGGCGCTGAAGCGGCGCCGCGGCTGGGCCCAAGGCCCCGGTCCGAAGGCTGCCGGTCACCGGCAGACCGAGATCGGTCTGCGGCTCGCGTCGGACGTCCCGACCGCGCAGTTCGTGGACAGCGCGCTGCGCAAGCTGGGCGCCGACATGACGCAGCTGCAGCGGCCGATGCCGAACGTGGTCGCCGCGCTGGTGACCGACCGGTCCCTCACGCTGGTGCTCGACCCGTACGGCGCGCAGGCCGAGCCGCCCGGTCCGTGGCAGGCGATTGCCGAGGGCACCCGGTGGACGCTGCGCCGCGGGTACGGTCCGAGCGGCGAGGTGAACGCGCCGGCGCCGTACCCGACGCTGGTGACGGTCGGGCAGAACGCGGACGGTGCGACGGTGCTGATCGACCTCGACACCGCGAACGGGATCGTCGCGTTCGGCGGCGTGACCAACGCGTCCCGCGACGTGGTCGGTTCGCTCGCGGTCGAGCTGGCGACGAACCTGTGGTCCGAGGGCGCGCACATCAGCATGGTCGGGTTCGGTGACGACCTGTCGTCGCTCGCGCCGACGCGGCTGAGCTACTGGATCCGTCTCGACGACGCGATGGCCGAGGTCGTCCGCCGTACCGAGGCGCAGGTGCAGGCCTGCCAGCGGCGGAACGCCGGTTCGGTGGCCGAGGCCCGGATGACGCATCCGGACGCGGCGCTGTGGGGCTCGGAGATCATCTTCGTGTCCGCGCCGCCGTCGCCGGAGGAGCAGGACCAGCTGAACCGGCTGGCCGCGGACACCAAGCGCAGCATCTCGGTGGTCGTGGTCGGCGACGTGCTGGACTCGCCGTGGCGGTTCGTCGTGGACGAGAAGAACCAGGCCGTCTGCCGGCTGCTCGGCCTCGAGGTGGACGCGCACAGCGTCAACCCGGAGCAGTTCGCCGACCTGGTCGCGCTGTTCGACGCGGCCGAGTTCGACGCCCGCGACAAGCGCCGGGCCGAGCAGGACATGCCGGCGTACGAGTTCTCCACCACCGACCTGAGCCGGCCGGCGCCGGTCGAGGTCGACCTGCTCGGGCCGGTCGAGGTGGACGCCCGCGGGGTCATCGACGACGGCCGGATCACGCTGTCGACGGAGATCATCGCGTTCCTGGCCAGCCAGGACTACGGCGTACACCCGAACGTGCTCGCCGGGGCGATCTGGCCGCGCGGCATCAGCGAGGAGCTGCGCGACGCGGCGCTGGAGCACACCCGGCGCTGGGTCGGCGTGGACGCGATGTACGCCGATGAGTCGGGCCGCTGGATGCTCAACCGCAGCGTCGTCCGGGTCGACTGGGACGTGTTCCGCACGCTGGCGAAGCAGGCGTCGATGGTCGACGACCCGCGTGGCCCGCTGTCGACGGCGCTCAGCCTGGTCCACGGCCCCGCCTGGTCGAACCTGCCCGGCGGCCGCTACTCCTGGCTCGCCGCGTCCGGCATCGAGCGCCGCATGGTCGAGGCAGTCGTCGACGCCGCACTAAGGCTCGCCGAGTCGTCCCTCAGCCACAACGACGGCAACCTGGCCCGCACCGCCCTCCAGACCGGCCTCAGCTTCTCGCCGGCCTCGGAGGAACTGTGGCGAGCCACCCTCCGCCTGGCTGCCCACTTCGGCACCACCGCGGACGTCACCAACGTGGCCGGCCAGATGTACGCCGCCCTCACCAAGCACGGCGCCCCCCGCGGCCCCGAGGCCGAAACCGACGCCCTCGTCGACGAACTCCTCCCCGGCTACCACCGCCCCGCCCAGGTCGCCTGACGCTCTCGCTAGAACCTGTCGGATTGCAGTTGCAACAAGCTGCAATCCGACAGCGGAGCGTGCTTGAGTGTTGCTAGAGTGTGCCTGCTCCGGGGGCCGCTTCTAGCTGGGGGTTTCAGTGCATTCGATTGCACGAATATGTCTGTCGCTATGCCTTGTTCTAGGGTTTGTGAACTCTTCGGCGTTGCCTGGCAGCGCAAGTTCCGGCCGTTTGAATCAGACGGCCGCCGTATCCGAGACAACGCCGCCCAACGCCGGCGTCGGCCAGTACATACCTTTGTCGCCGCCACAGCGGATGCTAGACACGGGTACGCACGTCGGTGTTCCAACCACGACGCCTGTACCGGCTCAGGGGACAGCGACTGTCAAGTTCACCGGACGAAACGGTGTTCCCGCGACCGGCGTCAGCGCCATCCAAGCCAACATCATCACGATTTCGCCGACGGCCACTGGTTCCATGTTCGCCTGGCCGGCAGGAGAGACGGTACCGAGTGCCCCGAACTTCTATTTCTATGCGGGTAGCGGATTCACCTCGTCCTCATCGACGGTTCGATTGAGTTCGGCTGGTGAAATCAGCTTCAAGAACGGGAGCGCTGGCACAGTTCGCATACTTGCGGACGTGACAGGGTATTACACCGACGCCTCGTCGCAGGCTTCCGGGAATCGCTTCGTGCCGCTCCGGCAGGCACGTGTAATCGACACCCGGAACAAGATCGGTGTAACGACGAATACGCCGGTCCCAGCCAACTCCGCGATCACCGTTGCGATCGCCTCGAAAGGTGGATTGCCTGCTGCGGCTAGCATCACGGCCGCCGCCGTCAACATCACCGCGTGGTCCCCGACCGCCGGAGGAGGTTGGACGGCGTACCCGGGCGGCAGCGCGCGGCCCAGTGCGTACCACGGCAACTTCGGCGCCGGAAAGCCATACACGAACAGCGCAGTTGTCCAACTCTCGAGCAGCGGCAGCCTGACACTCTTCAACGTCTCCTCAGGTACGACGCACTACACCGTGGATGTGGTCGGCTACTTCACAGCCGCAACGAATCCCGCAGCGGTCTCGTTGCGCGTCGCACCCGTCGCGCAGCAGCGTCTGCTGGACACAGGATCAGCGACCTTCGTGCCTGTGGGCGGCGTTCAGACTCTCCAACTCTTCGGCAAGGCAGGCCTGCCCGCGAGTGGCGTGACGTTCGCGGCCCTGCGGGTGACTGCCTACGGCTCAGCGACTAGCGGCGAGGTCGTGACATATCCAGGAAACGAGACTCGGCCGACCGCAGTAACTGACGTCGCCCCGCCGGCCGGCAACACCCTTTCCTTCAACCTGATGTGGGCTCGCGTTAGCCCAACCGGGACCGTCAGCATCGTCAACGGCACCAACGCCGGCGTCCGCATGTACGTCGATATCCAGGCGTACGCTGTAGCACCCGGCAAACCCCAACCGCCCACCAACATCACGGGCGGCGCACGCGATCAGTCGGTAGAAGTTCGGTGGACCCCGCCGGCGGATACAGGCGATTTGCCGATCTCGGGCTACGACGTTGCGGTGACCCCCGGCGGACGGACCGTGTCGAGCACGAGCACCTCAATCGTCGTGTCAGGCCTGACGAACGGTACGCCGTACACCTTCCAGGTGCGCGCGAAGACAGCCGCGGGAACATCGGCTTACTCCGCAGCCTCGGAGGCGATCAAGCCCGCCGTCCCTGCACCGCCAGGCCCGCCGTTCATCACGAGCACACTCGACCGGGACAGCGCCGCTGTGGTGACCTGGTCGGCACCCGAGGGCGCAGTTGATCAGGTGGCCAGTTACCAGATCACGACGAGTCCGGCGACGAGCACAGTGACGGTCTCGGGAGATACCCGCACTGCGGAGCTCACGGGCTTGACTAACAGTCAGCTCTACAAGGTTGTGGTCAGCGCAACCAACGCTAATGGTACGACGCCTTCGGTGCCGGTACCTGTTACGCCAAAACCAGCCGAGGTTCCGTTGCGACCGGTAGGGCTCGCGATCTTCCAGTTGGATGCGCGCCTGGACGTTCAATGGGTCCAGCCCGCGGACGGTGGGGCAGCCATCATCGACTACGAGGTCGTCGCAGAGCCAGGCGATCATCATGTCGTCATCCCCGCTGGGACGACCGTCACTGGCTTAACCGGATTGGTGAACGGCACGGCATACACGGTGAAGGTCCGGGCGAGGAACAAGGCCGGTAGTAGCGAATGGGCGGACGCAGCCGGTACACCAGCGGCGAATCGAGTCCCTGACGTACCGACGGATCTGCAAGCCTCTGTGACCGCTAACGGCGTCGTTACAGTCGCGTGGGAGCCCCCGGTTGACACCGGCTCAGCCCCGATCACCGGGTATCGCGTGACGGCTAACCCCGGCGGGCGCGTCATCGATACTCTCGCTCCTTCGGCCGTCGTTGACGGTCTGGATCAGCTGACGGCGTACAGCTTCACCGTCGCGGCGCTGAACACCCATGGTGTCGGTCAGCCCACTGCCGCGACACAAGCGATCAAACCCACCGTGGCCGTGAAGCAGGCACCCGTGGTGCTGACCGTGGACTCGATGAGCCGGATCGCGAACGTTGGCACGACGAGCATCTCCATCGCCAGCCCGAATGCCCAGCTCGATGCCATTCAGACCGGCGACATCGTCCTGGCAACCTCGAGCACGGCCACCCCCGAAGGCCTGTTGCGCAAGGTCCTCCGAGTGGACACTGGCCCTACCCTGGTCTTTCAGACCGAGGACGCTGCGATGGAAGAGGTGCTGGACGCCGGGGCGATGTCTCGAGACATAACGGTCAAGGATTCGGACGGCCTGGAGTTCGAGCAGCAACTCCCTGGTGTGACACTCCGGCATCCGACGTTGAGAGGCAAGTCTCTGAGGCAGGGAGCGCCTCGGGCACGTGCTAGCGCGGCGGGCAAGGTCGACCCGCCGACCATCGGCCTGCACGACGGCGTGATCACCTTCGAATTCTCAAGAGACATCAGTCGCTGGACTCATGTTGAAATATCGGGCACATTCAAACCCAACCTGCACGCCGACAGTCAGCGCTCCGGCGGTCAGAACGCCAGCGTCTTCTCGATCAGTGCCGACCCGAACATCGAGTATCGGATCGACCAGAATTTCAGCAAGGAGAAGGAACAAACGATTCCGATTGGACACCTGACGGGCGCCTGCATCACGGTGCCCATCGCAGGGGTGCCAGTCGTAATGTGTGTCGGGGTTGATCTGTATTTGGTACTGACTACCGAGGGTCGAGCAGGCGTCAGAGTCTTAGGGAGGTCATCCGGCCAAGTAGGTGTCGACATACAGTGGCGTGACGGACAAGTGACTGCGGCTGGAGACGGGGATCAAAACTTGGCCTCCCAGCCCGAGGTGATTCCATTCGGAAACATCGAGGAGAAACTGGCCGTTGCACCCCAGATATCCCTGCGGTTCTACGGCTCGGCAGGCCCATTCCTGACAGCCAAGCCGTACGTTCGTGCGGAGGCCGACACGGACAAAGATCCCTTTATAGCGCTGTATCTCGGTGTTGAAGTCGGTGCCGGCTTGACCGTCGATCTCTTCACAAAGAAGCTCGTGAACTGGGAGGCAGTGCACTTATTCAACGCCGAAAAGAAAGTTTTCGATTCCGGCGGACCGATCCGAGGTCTCCTGATCGATCCACCGAACGCGGAGATCGCGGTCAACGAGACGGTTGATCTCGGCAGCCACGTGTTCGGGTATCAGGATGCCCCAGCGACATGGAAGATGCTCCAAGGCCCGGGGACCATCACCGCTGACGGCGTGTACTCCGCTGTTGCGGACGGTCTGGCGAAGGTGCAGGCGACAGTGCCGGCAGATGGCTCGCGTCCCGAACTCGAAGCCGAGGCGTCAATCTATGTCGGTCCACATGTCCCGTCCCCGCCGAGAGACGTGGCGGTGACGCCTGGAAACCTGGCTGCGATCGTCACGTGGCGCGAGCCGGAGCAGCCGGGCGGGAATCCAATCGATCATTACGTCCTCACGACTGCGCCGGACACGGGCACACACACAGTCAGTGGATCGACCCTAAATGCGGTAATTGGCGGATTGCGCGCAGGTGTGAGCTACGTCGTGAGTGTCCACGCCGTGACTAGCGCTGGCCAGAGTCAGCCTGCCACCTCGGAGCCGGTTGTCGCGGGTTCCCCGCTGCTCGACAACCCTGGGGCGAACGACCTGATGAGAGGTATGAGCGGTACGTCGAACTCGATCCCAGTGGAACTGTCCGACAACGGTCGCTATGCGTTCTTCCCGCTGAGCGTGGCGCCAGACGAGGTCGCCCCGCCTGGAGTTCCCAACGACGGCAACTTCTACCTAGTCCGCCGCGATCTGGCTAATGGGCAGGTCGAGCTGGCCTCGAGACAAGCAGATGCCAGAACACCTCAGATCATCTCTAGTCCGATCCAATACACCGGTCTCAATCTCGACCTGGCGAGCGCTGCAGATGGACGGTACGTAGCATATGTCGTCGATGGTGGCGGCCCGGCCGGCCGAGTCATGATCTATGATTTGAATGAGCACGTTATCTGGACGGCTGACCCTGGTGTTCCAGAAAGCATTGATCAGATAGAGCTCTCCGAAGCCGGTGATGCTGTGGCTGTGAACACCGCTCGCAATGATCAGCCGGACAATCCACTCCACTACGCGCGGAAAGTCTTCAGAATTGCCAAGGGCTCGTCGGCGAAGCGGGTCGACATGTGCACGTCGAGCGAGATCTGCGACTCTGCGACCTTGAAAGGTATGTCGGAGGATGGTAATACAATCGTATATAATATAAAGGCGAGTGATGGAAGAAGTCCGTACTTCCAGCCGTGGAACAATCATGTCTTCTATACCGCATCGACGGGGCAATCGAGCATGCCGTACTGGAGTAAAGGTACTATCGTAGGGTTGTTGTTCGGTGGCATCCAACTCAGCCGGAATGGGCAGTATTTTGTAGCCACTGCGACCCTTGGGCACCCTGCGGATCCTCAGGAGAATGCGGTCGTCGTCAAACGAGTTGGAACGGGCGCGGTCACTGAGGCGGACATCATTCAGCGGGGGTATCGTTGGGATGCACCCGCTGTCGCCGAGGCGATCAGCGACGATGCAAATATCGTGGCCTGGGTTCCTGGGCTGGTTGAGGAGAACCCGCCGCCGTCGGCGATCAAGTTCTTGGTGCAGGATCGCGCCGCCGGAGTTCGCACGGAGATCAAGGATATCGGTGTCTGGGCGACCACCGGCTCGTCAGGGATGAGCATGGCTCGAGGCGGCAGCCTGGTCGCCTGGATGCCGGGTCCCACGTACGTCGACCCAACGGCCCCGCGCCACCCGATGGGCCAGCGAATCGGGTAGTGGTGTATAGCAGCTAGGCGCAAGAACCGCCCCGCACTGTGTGTGCGGGGCGGTTCTCCGTTGCGGGTCAGAGGGTCTTGGCGGACCAGGTGTCGCAGGCGGTCATGTCGCCGGAGTCCATGCCGGCTTTGAACCACTTCATGCGTTGTTCGGCGGTGCCGTGGCTGAAGCTTTCCGGGGTGACCTGGCCTTGGGTCTTCGCCTGGATGCGGTCGTCGCCGACCGAGGCGGCGGCGTCCAGGCCGCGGGCGATGTCGTCGTCGCTGAGCTCGGTGATGAGTGGCTGGCCGCTCGCGTTCGGGACGGTGGTCGCGTGGTTGGTCCAGATACCGGCGAGGCAGTCGGCCTGCAGTTCGGAGCGGACCGAGTCGGACGCCGGGCCGTTGCGGGTCTTGATCCGATCGAGGATGCCGTACAGGTTCTGGATGTGGTGGCCGTACTCGTGCGCCACGACGTACGCCTCGGCGAACTCGCCGCCGCGGGCGCCCAGGTCCTTCTGCAGCGTCTCGAAGAACCCGATGTCCAGGTACACCCGCTTGTCCGGCGGGCAGTAGAACGGCCCGACCGCGCTGGTCGCGGGACCGCAGCCGGTGTTGACCGAGCCATCGAAGACCCGCATCGGCGCCCGGGTGTACTTCTTGCCGCGCCGGGGGAGCTCCGCGGCCCAGAAGCTCTCGATCGAGTTCTGGTAGAACACGAACCGGCAGTCCGAGTTCGACTGCAGGTCGGTGCCCTTCTTGCAGGAGCTCAGGTTGCCCGCTGCCGTGTTCTGCGTGACCGGTTCGTCGCTGCCACCTCCGCCTGGCAGGCCGCCGGTCAGCAACAGGATCACGACGAGCAGGACGATGCCGCCGATGCCGCCGCCGACCGGGATCATCCCGCCGGGGAGGCCGGCGCGTCCGCCGCCACCACTACCGCGGGTGTCCTCGACACCGCTGGTGTCGAGATCCGCATCCGGATTGAATTTCACGGCACCTACACTAGTCCTGAGAGCGGGGGATTTCGGCGTGCCGTGACGCGCCGCCTGCCGCCCGAGTTCAGCCCGTAGCCCAGCGTAAGGACGCCCCCGAACCCCGATGATCACTGTCTCCAATCTCGAGGTTCGCGTCGGTGCCCGGCAGTTGCTGGCGCCTGCTTCCTTCCGGGTCGGCCCCGGCGACAAGGTCGGGCTGGTCGGCCGCAACGGCGCCGGCAAGACGACCCTGACCAAGATCCTGGCCGGTGAAGGCCTGCCCGCCAGCGGCTCGGTGACCACGTCGGGCGAGATCGGCTACCTCCCGCAGGACCCCCGCACCGGCGACCTCGAAGTACTGGCCCGGGACCGGATCCTGTCCGCGCGCGGCCTGGACGAGGTCGTACGCCGGATGCGCTCCGCCGAGAAGTCGATGGCCAGCGCGGACGAGAAGACCCGCGCCAAGGGCATGCGGCGCTACGAGCGGGCCGAGGCGGAGCTGCACGCCGCCGGTGGGTACGCCGCCGAGTCCGAGGCGGCCCGGATCGCGGCCAACCTCGGCCTCCCGGACCGTGTCCTCGGCCAGCCGCTGTCGACCCTGTCCGGTGGTCAGCGCCGCCGTGTCGAGCTGGCCCGGATTTTGTTCGCGCAGGCCGAGACGCTGCTGCTCGACGAGCCGACCAACCATCTGGACGCCGACTCGATCATCTGGCTGCGCGACTTCCTCAAGTCGTACGCCGGTGGCGTGATCATGATCAGCCACGACGTGAACCTGCTGGAGGAGACGGTCACCCGGGTCTTCCACCTGGACGCGAACCGGGCCGAGATCGACGTCTACAACGTCGGCTGGAAGGCGTACCTGACCCAGCGCGAGACCGACGAGCGCCGTCGTAAGCGCGAGCGGGCGAACGCGGAGAAGAAGGCGACCCAGCTGACCGACCAGGCGAACAAGATGCGCGCCAAGGCGACCAAGGCGGCCGCGGCGCAGCAGATGCTGCGGCGGGCCGAGCGGTTGATGTCCTCGCTCGAGGACGAGCGCAAGCAGGACCGCGTCGCGAAGATCTCCTTCCCGACGCCGGCACCCTGCGGCAAGACGCCGCTGATGGCGCGGGAGCTGTCGAAGTCGTACGGCTCGCTGGAGATCTTCACCGACGTCGACCTGGCGATCGACAAGGGCTCGCGGGTCGTCGTCCTCGGCCTGAACGGCGCCGGCAAGACCACGCTGCTGCGGATCCTCGGCGGGATCGAGAAGGCCGACACCGGCGAGGTGATCGACGGTCACGGCCTCAAGCTCGGGTACTACGCCCAGGAGCACGAGACCCTCGACGTCAACCGGACCGTCCTGGAGAACATGAAGACCGCCGCCCCGGACCTGAACGAGACGCAGGCGCGCAGCGTGCTCGGCTCGTTCCTGTTCACCGGCGACGACGCGGACAAGCCGGCCCGGGTGCTGTCCGGCGGCGAGAAGACCCGGCTCGCTCTCGCCACGCTGGTCGTGTCGGCCGCGAACGTCCTGCTCCTCGACGAGCCGACCAACAACCTGGACCCGGCGTCCCGCGCCGAGGTGCTGAACGCGATCCGCTCGTACGCCGGTGCGATCGTCCTCGTCACCCACGACGAGGGCGCCGTCGAGGCCCTCGAACCGGAGCGGGTCGTCCTGCTCCCCGACGGCGTCGAAGACCTCTGGACCAACGAGTACGCCGACCTGATCTCGCTTGCCTGATTACTCCGCAGTAATGTTCGGTGCATGACGGATCTCGGACTGCGGTTCACGGTGGACGGCCCGGTCGCCCGGGTAGTGCTGGATCGGCCGGAGGTGCGCAACGCGCAGACTCCGGCGATGTGGAGTGCCCTCGCCGACTTCGGTACGTCGTTACCGCCCGAGGTCCGCGTGGTCGTCGTGTCGGGGGAGGGGCCGTCGTTCTCGGCCGGACTCGACCGGCGGCTCATCATGGGCGACAACGACCTGGGTCAGGAGCCGCTGCTCACCCTCGGCGCGAAACCCACAGCAGAGGTGTACGAGCTGATCGCCGGTTTCCAGGCCGGGTTCTCGTGGTTGCGGCGCCCGGAGATCATCAGCATCGCCGCGGTCCAGGGCCACGCGGTCGGCGCCGGCTTCCAGCTCGCGCTGGCGTGCGACCTGCGCGTCGTCACCCCGGACGCCCGCTTCAGCATGCGCGAGCCGGCCCTCGGTCTGGTCCCGGATCTCGGCGGCACGCAGCCGCTCGTCCAGCTGGTCGGCTACTCGCGGGCGCTCGAGCTGTGTGCGACCAGTCGCTGGGTCGAGGCGGCCGAGGCCAAGGAGATCGGCCTGGCCAACATCGTCGTACCGGCTGATGAGCTGGAGGCGACGGTCAAGGATCTGTCCGACGCGTTGCTCGGCCCGCTGCCGGGCGCGATCCGCGAGACCAAGGCGTTGCTCCTCGGTGCCGCGGACCGCTCGTACGAGGACCAGCTCAAGGCCGAGCGTGAGGCCCAGGAGCGCCGTCTGAAGGAGCTCCTGGCCGCCCTCGGTTAGTGCCAGTTGCTGACCAGTACGTCGTGCGGCGCGGGCTCGCCCTTGCCGGTCTCGACGTACTGCTTGAGGCTCATCAGGAACGTGGCCCACTTGGTGCTGCAGTGGTACATGAACTCGACCGGCTCACGCCAGCCTGCCTGCTTGAACAAGATGATCGTGTACTCGTCGGTCTGGGACAGCTCGAACGTGACGTGGGTGCCGATCCACTCGTCCGGGCCGCCGACGACCTCCCAGTGCACGAGCTCGCCGGGCTTGGTCTCGACGACCTTCATGTCGAAGCCGTCGCCACCCGCAGTGGCGAAGCGGAACTGGATCACCCCGTCCGGGTCGCCGACGGTGTCCTCGGTCCACCAGCCGGCCAGGCCGTCGATCGTGGTGAGTGCGGCGAAGACGTCCGCTGGGGACGCGATGATGCCGACGCGGTGCAGGATGTCGCTCATTGGAGTTTCCTCTCGTGTAGTTCGATCGCCTCAGCGATGCGCTTGATGCGTTGCAGCCGCCGGTCCCACGCGTCGGTGACGTCGGTCAGCTGGTTGATCGCGCGGGCGAGGCGTTCCTCGTCCACGGTGTAGCGGCGTTCACGTCCGGACGGCGTGGAGTGCACCAGCCCGGCCCGGTCGAGTACGCCGAGGTGCTTCGCGACCGCCTGCCGCGTGACGGGCAGCTGGTCGCTGAGACTGGTCGCGGTGCCGCCGCCCTTCGCCAGCAGCAGGTCGAGCATCCGCCGCCGGGTGGGGTCGCCGATCGCCGACCAGAGCTCGTCGTCGATCACGGCCGTTACGCCAACTTCTCGACGTACGGCGTGATGCGGGGAAGGAAGTAGTCCCAGCCGGTCGTGTGGTCGGCGAGCATCTCGTCGGACTTGGACGCCTCGTCGTACCCGGTCTCGGCGAAGCGCAGCAGCGTGCCGCCGCCGGCCGGGACCAGGTCGAAGGTGACCAGCAGCGAGTTCTCCGGGGTGGCGGTGTCGCCGGTGTAGCCCCAGCGGAAGGAGAAGCGGCGCGGCGGGTCGGCCTCGACGACCGTCAGCGGCTCGACCTTGTCGCCGTCCGGCCGCCGGAACGTGATCTTCCCGCTCGCGCCTGCCACCGGGTCGAGGTCCACCTCTTCCGGCCACCACTCGCGCAGGTGCTCCGGCGCGCTGATCACCTCGTAGACCACCTCTGGGCTGGCCTCCACCCGGATCTCCCGCTCGATGCTCCTGGTCATTGCTTCCGTCCTTTCGCAACCTTTGGTTGCATATGACTCTAGACCAGGTCGCGCCGATGCGCAACCAAAAGTTGCGGGAAGTGTCGTCGGGCTCCGGATGTTGAGAAGATCAGTTGAAAGGGAGGGAGCCCGATGTCGGGAATGATGCGCCCGGGAATGGGCGCGATGGGCTGGCGGCGCCAGGACTCGTCGGTGCTCGAGCAGAAGCTCGCGAAGGGCACGCTGCGGCGGATCGTCCGGTTCGCGCGGCCGTTCCGCTGGCACATCACGGCGTTCCTGCTGCTGGTGATCGTCTCGGCGGTGCTGGTGATCGCGTCGCCGCTGCTGTTCAAGAAGATCGTCGACGACGGGATCACCAAGGGGAACGCCGGCCTGGTGACCGCGCTGGCCCTCGTGGTCGCGTTGCTCGCGGTCGTAGAAGCGGTGCTCGGCCTGGTGCAGCGCTGGTTCTCGGCGCGCATCGGTGAAGGGCTGATCTTCGACCTCCGCACCAAGGTGTTCGCGCACGTGCAGCGGATGCCGGTCGCCTTCTTCACCCGGACCCAGACCGGTGCCCTGGTCTCGCGACTCAACAACGACGTGATCGGCGCCCAGCAGGCCTTCACCTCGACGCTGTCCGGCGTCGTCTCGAACGTCATCAGCCTGCTCCTGGTCGTCGGCGCCATGCTCGCGCTGAGCTGGCAGCTGACCATCGTCGCGATCCTGATGCTGCCGATCTTCCTGATCCCCGCGCGGGTCCTCGGCCGCCGCCTGGCCGCGATGACGCGGGAACAGATGAACCTCAACGCCGAGATGTCCACGTCGATGACCGAGCGCTTCAGCGTCGGCGGCGCGCTCCTCGTCACCCTGTTCGGGCAGCCGCGACTCGAGAACGCCGACTTCGGCGAACGGGCCGGGCGGGTCCGCGACCTGGGCATCCGGATCGCGATGCTCGGCCGCGTGTTCTTCACCGCACTGACCCTGGTCGCCGCGCTGGCTACAGCCCTGGTGTACGGCGTGGGCGGCAATCTGGCCGTCCGCCAGACGTTGACCATCGGCACGCTGCTCGCGCTCGTCGCCCTGCTCGGCCGGCTGTACGGTCCGCTGACCGCACTCTCCAACGTCCGCGTCGACGTGATGACCGCGCTGGTGTCGTTCGAGCGGGTCTTCGAGGTGCTCGACCTCGAACCGATGATCAAGGACGCCCCGGACGCTGTTGCTCTGCCGGCCGACGCGGCGAGTGTCGAGTTCGACCATGTCGCGTTCGCGTACCCGACCGCGGAGCAGGTCTCGCTGGCCAGCCTCGAGTCCGTCGCCGTCCTGGACAAGCGCGCATCGGCGCAGGTGCTGGAGGACGTGAGCTTCGTCGTACCGTCCGGACAGATGATCGCACTGGTCGGCCCGTCCGGGGCCGGCAAGACGACCATCACCAACCTGGTGGCACGCCTGTACGACGTGACCGGGGGAGCGGTGCGCGTCGGCGGTCAGGACGTCCGTGACGTCACCCTGCAGTCCCTGCACGACACGATCGGGTACGTCACGCAGGACGCGCACATGTTCCACGACTCTATCCGCGCCAACCTCGCCTACGCGAAACCCGACGCGACCGAGGACGAGATGATCGCGGCGCTGCGGGCCGCGCAGATCTGGGAGCTGGTGTCGGCGCTGCCGGACGGACTCGACACGGTGGTCGGCGACCGCGGGCACCGGCTGTCCGGTGGCGAGCGGCAACGACTCGCGATCGCCCGGTTGTTGCTCAAGGCACCGAAGGTCGTCGTACTGGACGAGGCGACCGCGCACCTGGACTCGGAGTCCGAGGTGGCCGTTCAGCGGGCGCTGGACACCGCGCTGGAGGGCCGTACGTCGCTCGTGATCGCGCACCGGCTGTCGACTGTGCGGAACGCGGACCTGATCCTGGTGGTTGACCACGGCAACATCGTCGAGCGCGGCACGCACGAGCAACTGCTCGCGGCCGGCGGCGAGTACGCTGTTCTGTACCAAACGCAGTTCAATGAGTCCGGTACCGCGGCAGGTGTCTGATGATCAAACTGGGCCTCGTCCTGGCGGCCGGGTACGCCGGCTTCAAGGTCGCGTACCACTCCGAGGACGGCCGCCACTACGGCGCGACCGGCGCACGCGCCATCCGCACCACCCTGTCCCTACTGATCGCCAGCCTGGCCGGCGGCATCACGTACGCGTTCCTGCTCCCGCACTAAGAGGACGTCATGCGGAGACCGACCGAGTCGTGCCGCCAGAAGGGCTCCGCATAGACCAGCGTGCCCGTCATCCACGGCTCATGTGCCGGGAGCCGGATGACCTGGAAGGCGCCGTCCGGAATCCGCAAAGACGGTTTCCAGAAGTCCAGGCCGCCGGCGGCCTCGAAGCCGAACCGCGAGTAGTAGCCCGGATCGCCCTCCAGGAAGACGAGCGGAACAGCCCGCTCCTTGAGCACCGTCAACCCGTGCTGGACCAGCGCCGAGCCGACACCGCGCCGATGGAGCTCGGGCAGCACGCCCAACGGGCTGAGGACCTGGACGTCGACCAGCCGGCGATCGGCATCCAGAAGACTGCGCGTGAACATGACGTGGCCGACGACATGCCCGTTGTGGCCGGCAACCAGCGAGAGGCCGTGCTCAGTTGTGATCGTTTCCCGCAGGGTGTCGACCAGGTCAGCCACCACAGACCCATGGTCACCGAACGCCCGCAGGTGCGTATCTCGCACTCCCCAAACCGGTGTGGGGAGCCATACCCACCCGAATCAGCCTGTAGCACTCCCCAAACCACCGGAATCGGCCGCGGGCTCGATCTTTGAGAAGCTATCGACCATCATCGGGCCGCGAGAATGGTCGGTGGGTTCTCAAAGATGCGATCCGCGGGTCGATCCGCTCGGAATGGGGAGTGTTACAGGCTGGTTGGGGTGGGTCTTGCTCCCCAGACCGGTTTGGGGAGGCCCGAGCGGCGCCAATGCTGGGCGCACCGCCCACCAACGATTTATGTCGCGGACTTCAGAAGCAGGACGCTAGTTGGCCGCGGCCTCCCGTGAGTCGTGCTCGAGCAGGTGGAGGACCGGTACGCCGAGGTGTCGGCGGGCCGAGTTGGTCCAGTCGAGGTGGAAGAACTCGGCCACGATGTGCGGTCGGGTCAGGATGATGACCTCCTGGCCGTGGACGTGCTGCACGGTCGCGACCAGGGCGTCGATCGGCCGGTCGTGCGAGATCCCGCCCTCGGCGGTCTGTCCGAGGTCGCGGAGCCGTTGGATGCTCCGCCCGCTGCAGCCCTTGGCTTCGGAGTCGATCGCCTTCTGCGCCTCCGCGAGGTCCTGGCGCTGACCGGCCAGACCCGGTCCGTAGAGGTCCGCGGTCCCAAGCGCGCTGATCGAGGCCTCGACGCCCGCCTCCGCGTTGTGGCAGGGCACCAGCACGTGGTACCTGACCGGATCGGGCATATCTTGATGGAGTTCGACGACGCGTTTCGCGTCGGGCTCGGACAGTTCCTGTTCGACGAGCAGTACGACGTCGTACATCGTGCCACCTCCGTGCTTACCAGTCGGTATACCCCCATAGTGCCCCGGTCCGGCCCGAAAGTATTCAACTGGATCGTTGCAGTCTCCGACGTCCGTACGTGCGGAGCGCCCGGAGCAGGTCCACCTCGCGGAACGCGAGCCCCGGCACGTACAGATGCCGGCTGATCTCCTCCTCGCTCAGCGAGTCGGCGACCTCGTCCAGGGACCGACCGCTCGCGGCCGCCTCGTCCAGCACCGCGCGTACGGCGTCCACCACCGGTGATCCCGCCGTACATGCTCGGCGAGCACGGTCTCGGTGAGGTTCATCAAATAGTCGACCTGGTCGGCGTCCCGCTTGCGCAGGTTGCTCGGTGACGCCACCCACGCGGTCACGCACCGGATCCCGGCATCGGCGCACCAGTTCAGGAAGAGCTCGAGGTGCTCGGCGCCGAAGCGATGACCGATCCGTACGTCGTCGTACCCGGCGCCCCGGGCCCAGCGGCGATTGCCGTCCATCGCGATCGCGACGTGGTCCGGCCTCGGCAGGCCGACGAGCTGGCGGCGCAGGCGGCGCGTGTACAGGCGGTACAGCATCAGCGCTGGGCGCTCGAGAGGACGTCGGCCAGGTCGAACTTGATCGGCTCCTCCAACTGCTCGTACGTGCAGGACTCGGGAGTGCGGTCCGGGCGCCAGCGGACGAACTGCGCGGTGTGCCGGAAGCGGATGCCTTCCATGTGGTCGTAGCGGACCTCGACGACCCGCTCGGGGCGCAGGGGAGTGAAGGACAGGTCCTTGCCTGCCTGCCAGCGGCTGCCCTCGGCGTTGCGCGGCGTACGGACGCCTTCCTCCTGCTTCGCCCACGCCCACGGGTGCTCGTCGAACGTGGTGACGAGCGGCTGCATCTCCTCGAACAGTTCCTTGCGACGCTCCATCGGGAACGCGCCGATCACGCCGACGCTCGCGAGCGTGCCGTCCTCGTTGTACAGCCCGAGCAGCAGCGAACCGATCCGGTCCGGGCCGCTCTTGTGCAGGCGATAGCCCGCCACCACACAGTCCGCCGTACGCTCCGGCTTGATCTTGAACATCACCCGCTTGTCCGGCTGGTACGTCCCGTCCAGCGGCTTCGCGATCAGCCCGTCCAGGCCGGCGCCCTCGAACTGCTCGAACCACTGCGCGGCCGTGTCGTGGTCGGCGGTCGCGGGCGTCACGTGGATCGGTGCCTTGGCTCCTGCCAGCGCGTCGATCAGCGCCGTACGGCGCTCGCTGAACGGGCGCTCGGTGTAGTCGTCGTCACCGAGCGCCAGCAGGTCGAACGCGACGAACCGCGCCGGGGTCTTCTCGGACAGCATGTTCACCCGGCTCGCGGCCGGATGGATCCGCTGCTGCAGGACCTCGAAGTCGAGCCGGTCACCGGGCTCGCCGATCACGATGATCTCGCCGTCGATCGCGCAGCGCTCCGGGAGATTCGCCTTCACCGCCTCGACCAGCTCGGGGAAGTACCGCGTCATCGGCTTCTCGTTCCGGCTGCCGATCTCCACCTCGTCGCCGTCGCGGAAGATGATCGACCGGAACCCGTCCCACTTCGGTTCGTAGGACAGGTCCCCGCGCGGGATCTCCTTGACCGGCTTGGCCAGCATCGGCTTGACCGGCGGCATGACAGGCAGTCGCATTCCTGCATTCTGTCCCACCCGACCGACAGTCACCAGTAACGCTGCCGGTGGCAGCCGGTGACCCGGAGCGCCGGATAGTGTCCGGAACCGACAACCGGGGGCCACTCGACAGCTGGAGCGGTCAGCACAATGGCGCAAGACAGCGATCTCGAGGAACTGCGGCAGATGATGGGCCGGACGATGAGCGGCATCGGCGATCGACGCCCGCGGCCGGTCGCAGCTGAGTCACGAACCGAGCCGCTGACCTTCGAGCAGCAAGTCGCGGCCGCGGTGCACAACGCGTCGGAGTACGTCGACGCGATCAGGACTGCCAGGGACTCCCTCGGTGCGGCACACCTTGCGATGGCCGAAGTGGATCTGCTCGACGACACCCTCCGGATGGAACCGTACGAGCTCCAGCGGACGCTCGACGACCGCGATCCCGAGGGCACCCAGCGCCTCGTCGAGATCGTTGAGGACTGGAACGGCCGGCTGGGGCGCGGCCAGGAACAGCTCGCGCAGGTGGTAACCCAACTGGACGCCGCCAAGACGGCCCTCGACACCGCGAGTGAGCACCGCGGCGCGGCCGGCGCCCATGGAATGCTCCCTAGCACTTCGGCGCCCGAGCACGACCTGGCCACCATGACGAAGGGCGTCGAGACCGCGCAGCGGCGAGCGGCCTTCCTCGGCGAACGGCTCGATGGCGACCAGACCACCGTGCAGAATTTCGTTCTGGATACGGCCGACAACCCTCCGTCGACCTGGCACAACGAGATCCGCGATGCGGCGCTGTCGATCCAGTGGACCGACAGTGTGCGCGGCGACCTCGCCGCCCAGATCGGCACAGTCTCGTCGCAGGTCGGCAAGCTCTCGTCCAAACTCGACCAGTACTCCCCGGAACCCGCCGGCCCCGAGTCCGCCCAGTCGGCCGCGTCGTCCGAGCAGGACCTGCGGCTGCGGACCACCGGCAAGGCTGCGGGGCGCGGCGGTCAGCAGGCAGGCAAGTAGCACTTGCATCCAGTACGCCGGTACAGGTTTACCGTCGATGCATGGACGAAACCTGGGCTCCGGAAGCCTGCACCCTGCCCACCGCGGAGCGGCCGTTCCGCGTGGCCGAGTTCGACCACCTGTTCAGCACCCACCTCCGCGGCTTCGAGCGCGTGGACCCGCAGACCCTCGACGTGACGCTCGACGCAGACGCCCGTACGACGGTCGAGAACCTCACCGCCCGCGAGAACGAGTGCTGCTCCTTCTTCACCTTCACCCTGACCGACACGACCCTTCGCATCACTGTCCCACCGACGCAGACCGCCGTACTCGATGGCCTGTCCGCACGCCTACCCCGATGAGATCCAGCGAGGTCGCCGCCGCAGCTGGCGTCAACCTGCAGACCCTGCGGTACTACGAACGCCGCGGACTGCTCGACGAACCTGAGCGATCCCTTGGCGGCCACCGCCTGTATCCCGCCGAGGCCGTCACGACGCTGCGCGTGATCAAGGCAGCGCAGCGACTCGGGTTCACCCTCGCCGAGATCTCCGACCTGCTCGCCACCGCCGGACACCGGCACGCGCGCGGCGAGGGAGCCGGACTGCAGACCCGCGCCCGCGAGAAACTGGCCGACGTGGAAGCGAAACTCGCCGACCTGACCGTCATCGCACACACCCTCCGCGCCGGCATCGCCGCCGGCTGCGACAACCTCGAGACCTGCGCCGGCAACCCCGACTGCCCGCTGCCCTTCGCGGAGATCGCTCAGTGACCGTACTGAGATCCGTCGCACTCTTCCTGCTGGCGGCACTAGCGGAGATCGGGGGAGCCTGGCTTATCTGGCAAGGCTGGCGCGAACACCGCGGCCTACTCTGGATCGCCGGCGGAATAGTCGCCCTCGGCGCCTATGGCTTCGTAGCCACCTTCCAACCCGACCCCAACTTCGGCCGAATCCTCGCCGCCTACGGTGGAATCTTCGTAGCCGGCTCCCTGACCTGGGGCGTCCTGATAGACCACTTCAAACCCGACCGCTACGACCTCCTAGGCGCCACCACCTGCCTCCTCGGCGTCCTCATCATCATGTACGCCCCCCGCAACTCCTGACCACACGGTGTGATGCGTGAAGCGGCTGTCGGCGCGGGGTGAGCCAGCCGGGGACGAGTTCGATCCGTCGGCGGCTGGGGGGAGTTGGGGAGGGTTGTGTGCCGCATCGGGTAGGAAACTCTCCCCAACCTGGTTGCGCGCAAGGTCAGGAGGATGCGGTGGATGTTGAGGAGTTGTGGGGTCGGCTCGCTGGGGCTGGGGTTTCGGTGGTGGTTGCGATCGATCATGAGCGGTTCGCAGAGCGCGGGCGGCCGGTGGACGTTGGTGTGTCGCGGAGTACTTGCCCAGGTGATTCGGTCAGGGGATGAGGACGACCTTTCCTGTGGTTCGGCGGTCCTCGAGGGCCTGATGCGCGGCTGCTGCCTCGGAGAGCGGGAACGTGGTGGTGAGGGCCTTCCAGCGGCCGGAGAAGGTTTCTTCGAGGGCGGTTGCTTCTAGGGTTCGGAGGCGGCTGGTGAGTTTGGCGCCGATGGCCCAGCCGGCTGTGAGGCCTCGGGTCATGAGGTCTTCGTGGGTGAACTCGATGGGGCCGCCGCCGGACCAGCCGAACATCAGGGCGCGGCCGCCGACGCCGAGCAGGTCGAAGGATTGCTGGCCGTTGGCGCCGCCGACGCCGTCGAAGAGCAGTGTGATGTCGCGGTCGCCCAGCTCAGCCTTCAGGCGAGCCGCCCAGTCGGGGTCGCGGTAGTCGATCGCGTACTGCGCACCGAGCGAGCGGACCGTCTTCACCTTGGCGGGGCCGCCCGCCAACCCGATGGCGATCGCGCCGGCGTTGCGTGCCGCCTGGATCAGGTAGCTGCCGATCCCGCCCGCCGCGGACGTGATCAGTACGACGTCGTCCGCGGTGAGATGCGCCTGCTGCAGGATGCCGGCCGTCGTGCGGCCCGTGCCGATCGCGGCGACGGCCTGGGCTGCGTCGACGTGGTCGGGGAGTTCGTACAGCGACTCGACCTTCGCCACAGCGCGTTCGGCGTACCCGCCTGGCGCCATACCCAGATGGACCACGACCCGCTTGCCGATCCACGTCGGGTCGACGTCCGGTCCGACCGCGCTGACCCGGCCCGCGACCTCGCGCCCCGGGATCGTCGGCAGTTCCGGGACGGGGATCGGGCCGCCGCCGGTGGCGCCCGCGCGGATTATCGTGTCGACGAGGTGGACGCCGGCGGCCTCGACCTCGATCAGGACCGTGCCGCTGCCGGGAGCAGGGTCCGGCACCTCCTCGTACACCAGGTTCTCCGCCGGACCGAACTCGTGCAGTCTGATCGCCTTCATGTCCGCAGACGTTACGACCTCAACATTGGTTGAGGTCAAGATCCGTTGGTGAGGAAGCGCTGCAGCCAGAGGCCGCTCTTCTTGATCGTCCGCTGCTGTGTCGCGTAGTCGACGTACACGATCCCGAAGCGCCGGCTGAAGCCGAAGGACCACTCGAAGTTGTCGATCAGGGACCAGGCGAAGTACCCCTTCAGCGGAAGGCCTTCGGACACCAGTTCCCGGCAGACGGCGATGTGCTGTTCCAGATAGTCCTGTCGTTCGCGGTCGTCGACGGTTCCGTCCGCGGTCAGTTCGTCCGGGTACGCCGACCCGTTCTCCGTCACGTACAACGGCAGCTCCGGCGCCAGCTTGTTGATGGTGACCAGGATGTCCCGCAGCCCACTCGCCTGGATCGGCCAGCCCATCTGGGTCTGGGGCAGACCGGTGTCGACGGCAACGACATTCTCGCTGCCCGGTTGCGTGGACGGGCCCGGAGTGGCGATGGGTCCGTCCGGTGCGGCCACCGTCGTGGGGCAGTAGTAGTTCACGCCGATGAAGTCCATCGGCTGCGAGATCACCGCGAGATCAGCTTCCTGCGCGGCGAACCAGTCGGTCATCCCGGTGTCTTCGAGGACGTCGGCCGGATACGCGCCGGAGAGCAACGGCTCCAGGAAGAGGCGGTTCCGCAGGCCGTCCACTCGCCGCGCGGCGTCGCGGTCCGCGGCCGAGTCCGAGGCTGCGTGGATCGGCGCAGGGTTCAGCGCGATGCCGTACGTGCCCTCGGTCGGCCGCAGCGCCTCGAGCGCCAGCCCGTGCGCGAGCAAGAGGTGGTGGACGGCCTTCAGCGCGTCGGCGCCCTCGGTCCGGCCCGGCGCATGCTGGCCGTTCCCGTATCCGAGGAACGCCGAGCACCACGGCTCGTTCAGCGTCATCCAGTGCGTGATCACGTCCGACAGCGCCGCGTGCGTGACCGCCGTGTAGTCGCGGAACCGCTCGGCGGTGTCCCGGATCAGCCAGCCGCCCGCGTCCTCGAGCGGCTGGGGCAGATCCCAGTGATACAGGGTCGCGTACGGCGCGACGCCGTACTGCAGGCACGTCTCGGCGAGTCGCCGGTAGAAGTCGAGTCCGGCCGGGTTCGTCGTACCGGAGCCGGCCGGGATGATCCGCGACCACGAGATCGAGAACCGGTACGCCTTCAGCCCGAGCTCGGCCAGCATCCGGATGTCGTCGGCGAACCGGTGGTAGTGGTCGACGGCGATGTCACCGGTGGCGCCGTCGGAGATCTTGCCTGGCGTGTGCGCGAAGGTGTCCCAGATACTCGGGCCGCGTCCGTCGGTCGAGATTGCGCCCTCGACCTGGTACGACGCAGTCGCCGCGCCCCAGGTGAATCCGGCCGGGAAGCCAGTCGTCACGTCGTCTCCTTCGTACCTTCGACCCAGTACGGCTCGTCCGGAAGCAGGTTACCTAACCGGTTAAGGAGCTCGTCGGGGAGGTCCACGGCGACCGCCTCGAGCAGGGCGTCGACGCGGGCCGGCTTGCTGATGCCGACGACGGTCCCGGCGATGTCAGGGTTGTCGACCGAGTGCCGGAGTGCGGCGGTCGCGAGATCGGTGCCGAACTCGCGGCACGCCTTGTCCATCGACACGACCGCCTCCAGTACGGCGGCCGGTGCGTCCCGGTACGCGTACTTGGTCGCGCCCTGCGGGTTGGCGAGGATCCCGCCCCCGTAGATGGCCGCGTTCACCACCGCGATGCCGTCACCGGTCGCGCGCCGGATCAGGTCGCCGGCCGAGTGGTCGACCAGGCTCCAGCGGTTGTGGACGAGGAGCACCTCGAAACCGCCGAGGTCGAGGTAGCGGCCGAGCTCGGTCGTATCGCCGCCGGCCAGTCCGACGTGACCGATCTCGCCGTCGGCCCGCAACTGCATCAGCGTGTCGACGGCGTCGCGCATCGAGTCGAAGTCGTGGAACTCCGGGTCGTGCAGGTAGACCAGCGGCAGGTCGTCGAGCCCGAGCCGGTCCTTGCTCTCGGCAACACTCGCGCGGACCCGCGCGCCGGAGTAGTCGGCGCCGCGCGCATCGACCTTCGTCGCGACCAGGAAGCCGTCCGGGAGACCGCCGTACTCCTTGATCGCCTGGCCGATGCGGAGCTCGCTCTCACCGTCTCCGTACCCGTTGGAGGTGTCGATCCAGGTGAGCGGGCTGTCGAACACCCGCAGTACCAGGTCGACCGCCTCCTGGCGAGTCACGTCGTACCCGAAGACCGCGGGCATGCCGGCGATTCCGCTCCCGCCGGCGCAGACGGCCGACACGGTCAGACCGGTGGAACCAAGGGGACGCAGCCAGTTGTCAGTCATGCGTCGGAGCCTACGGTGGGTCTCACCTAAGGTTGAGCGCATGGTGGTGCGGTTGAGTGAGCGGACGCCGGAGGTGAGCCCGGACCGGCTGTTGTCCGAGTGCGTGCCGCCGCCGCGGTTCGCCGAGGTCCGGTTCGGCACGTACCGCCCGGACCCGGACGAGCCGTCGCAGGCGGAGGCGCTCGCCGTGCTGTCGGCGCGGGCCGCGAGGCTGGCCGGGCCGCGACCGTCGCCGTCGCTGTGGTCGCGGTTGCGCGGACGGAACGAGTCCCCGGACAAACCGGGCATCTACCTCGACGGCGGGTTCGGCGTCGGCAAGACGCACCTGCTCGCGTCGTTGTGGCACGAGTCGTCGGGGCCGAAGATGTACTGCACGTTCGTCGAGCTCACCAACCTGGTCGGTGCCCTCGGGCTGCGGACGGCGGTCGAGGCGCTCTCGTCGTACCGGCTGATCTGTATCGACGAGTTCGAGCTGGACGATCCCGGCGACACGATGCTGATCTCGCGGCTGCTCGGTCAGCTGGTCGAGGCCGGCGTCGAGTTCGCGGCGACCTCCAACACGTTGCCCGACAAGCTCGGCGAGGGGCGGTTCCAGGCGATCGAGTTCCTCCGCGAGATCCAGGGGCTCGCCGCGCGGTTCGACGTACGGCGGGTGGACGGGCCCGACTACCGGCACCGGGGGCTCCCGGTGGCGCCGGACCCGTGGCCCGACGAGAAGGTCGAACAGGAAGCCGCAGTACGGGCGAACGCGTCGTGCGACCATTTCGTCGACCTGCACCGGCATCTCGCCGAGCTGCATCCGAGCAAGTACGGCGCTCTGCTCGACGGGATCGAGACCGTGGCGATCACCGACGTACGGCCGTTGACCGACGAGAACGTGGCGCTGCGGATGGTGGTGCTCGCGGACCGGATGTACGACCGCAACCTGCCGCTCCTCGCGAGCGGCGTACCGCTCGACCAGCTGTTCTCGGCCGAGATGCTGAAGGGCGGCTACCGGAAAAAGTACCTGCGCGCCTTGTCGCGGTTGATCGCACTGGCTCGTGCCGTTTGAGGCAGGATGACCTCATGGCGAAGCAGAAGAAGGGCGAGAAGGCGGCGGGCGGAGGACTGCGGGAGCAGCTGCGGGTGCCGGCCGGCGAGGTGGACCTGACGAAGTACGACACGCGTGCGACGGCGGGGTTCAGCGGGACCAAGGACGACGGCAAGGTCGCGCTGGAGAATCTCGGGGCCGAGGTCTCGGACTGGCAGGAGCGGCTGTTCGCCGAAGGCCGGACCGGCGGCGAGCGCAGCATTCTGCTGGTACTGCAGGGGATGGACACCTCCGGCAAGGGAGGGGTGATCCGGCACGGTGCGGGGCTGATGGACCCGCAGGGCCTGAAGATCACGTCGTTCAAGGCGCCGACGCCGGCCGAGAAACGCCGCGGGTTCCTGTGGCGGATCCGGCAGGCGGTGCCGGGGCACGGGATGATCGGGGTCTTCGACCGGTCGCACTACGAGGACGTGCTGATCGCGCGGGTCCGCGAGCTGGTCACGCCGAACGTGTGGACCCGGCGGTACGACCAGATCAACGAGTTCGAGGCCGAGCTGACCGCGAGCGGCGTGACGATCGTGAAGTGCTACCTGCACATCTCCGCCGACGAGCAGCGGGTCCGGCTCGAGGAGCGTCTCGACGACCCGACCAAGCACTGGAAGTACAACCCGGGCGACGTCGACGAGCGGCAGCTGTGGCCGGACTACATGGACGCGTACCACGCCGCGATCGAGCGCTGCAACACGCCTGACGCGCCCTGGTACGTCATCCCGAGCGACCGCAAGTGGTACCGGAACTGGGCCGTCACCACGATCCTCCAGGAGACCCTCAAGGACCTGAACCCGCAGTGGCCCGCGGCCGACTTCGACGTCGAGAAGGAAAAGCAGCGCCTCGCCGCGACCTGAGCGGGATCGTGCTCGCGGCCGCGCTGCGGACCTGTGCCACTCACCAACCCTCGGCAGACACGCACGACCCCAGGCTGAGCACGCTCAGCCCGGGGTCGTGTGCTGGGGTTGGTGAGTGGTGGAGGTCCGCCCTCAGGCCGTACGCACCAGCTCGGGGCGGGCGATGACCGGACGCGGGGCCGGCTCCAGGGTGAGGAGGTCGAGGCCGGCTACGCCGTAGCGGAGGAGGACGAGGCGGGCTATCTCCGCGCTCACGCCGAGGGGGGCCGAGACGGCGACTGCGCCGGCGCGGCGGGACGTGGTTTCGGCTCGGTCGGGGAGTACGCCGGGCGCGAGGAACAGGGAGCCGACCGCCACGTGGCGGCGGCCCTCCAGGCGCCATTGGAGTACTGCCTCGGCCGGTGACGGCGACGCGGCGCAGACGAACGCGGCGGTCACGGGGAGCCGGTGACGCTGGCCCCACAGCCGCGCGAGGCGGGTGACGCTCGCGTTCGCGTGCGAGTCGCTTGAACCGGCTGCCGCGAGCACCAGCGCGTCCAGCTCACGCACCCGGCCGCCCTTGAGCTCGGCGCGCATCCGGCGGTCGAGTACGTCGAGCAGCGTGTCGTCGTACCCGAGCACGTCGGACGCGATGATGCGCAGGTTCGGGAACCGGCTCCGCGCCTCGTCGAGGACGGCCGGTACGTCGACCCGCGCGTGGTACGCGGCAGACAGCAGCAGCGGCAGGACGACGACCTCTTCGACGCCTTCCGCGGCGAGCTTGCCGATGACCTGGAACGGCTTGGGCGGGCAGTGGTCGAGGAAGGAGGCTTCGATCCGCAGGTCGTCACGCATGTCACGCAGGCACTTGACAAGGGCGTGGACGGTGGCGGCCGAGCGCGGATCGCGGCTGCCGTGGGCGAGGACTACGAGAGCTGGCGCAGTCATAGCAGTTCCCCTTCTTCGTCGTCGATCATGCCGGCTGCGAGCGTCCACCCGTCGTGGGCGTCGATCAGCAGGAACGATCCGGTGATGGCGTTGCTGGAGTACGGGTCGGCGGCGAGCGGTGCGGCGATCTTGAGTTGCACCTTGCCGATGTCGTTCAGGTCGAGCTCGGCGGCGTCGATGACGCCGAGCGTGTCGAGGTCCAGCGCGCCGGTGATCTTGGTGACGATCGCCTGCGCGGTGGTGGTGGTGTGCTTGATCAGCACCCGGGCCCCGACGGTCAGTGGCCGGTCGGACAACCAGCTGATGGTGGCGGCCAGTTCCCGGCGGGTGCCGGGGGAGGCCTCGGCGGCGACGATCACCGAGCCGCGGGCGACGTCGATGTCGTCGGCGAGCCGGACCGTGACGGCTTCGCCGGCGATCGCGGACGGCCGTTCGACCACCGCCGTCGACGTCGCGGTGACGACCGGCCGGTCGATACCGGCGATCGACGTACGGCGTCCCGCGGGCAGCACGATCACCTGGTCGCCGACCGTGACGGTGCCGGAGGCAACGGTCCCGGTATAGCCGCGGTAGTCGCGGTACTCGTCGGTCTGCGGGCGGATCACGTACTGCACCGGGAAGCGCAGCGGCTGGTTCGAGGTGTCCGTGCGTCCGTTCGCGTTCTCCAGGACCTCGAGCAGCGTCGGCCCGTCGTACCAGGCGGTGTCGGGGGAGTGTTCGACGACGTTGTCGCCGACGAGCGCGGACACCGGGATCGCCTTCAGGTCGGCGATCCCGAGCTGGTCGGCGACCTCGCCGACGTCCTTGGCGATCTTGGTGAACACGGCCTCGTCGTAGTCGACCAGGTCGATCTTGTTCACCGCGAGTACGACGTGCGGCACCCGGAGCAGACCGGCCACGGCCAGATGCCGCCGGGTCTGCTCGAGTACGCCGTGGCGCGCGTCGACCAGGATGATCACGACGTCAGCGGTGGACGCGCCGGTGACCGTGTTCCGCGTGTACTGCACGTGCCCTGGGCAGTCGGCCAGGATGAACGAGCGCTTGTCCGTGGCGAAGTACCGGTAGGCGACGTCGATCGTGATGCCCTGCTCGCGTTCGGCGCGCAGGCCGTCGGTGAGCAGTGCGAAGTCGAAGTCGCCGCCACGCGCCTCGGAGACCGTTTTCACGTGCGCGATCTGGTCGGCGAGGATCGCCTTGCAGTCGTGCAGCAGCCGCCCGACCAGCGTCGACTTGCCGTCGTCCACCGATCCGGCCGTTGCCAGACGCAACAGGGATCTCATCAGAAGTACCCCTCTCGCTTACGGTCTTCCATCGCTGCCTCGCTGGCCCGGTCGTCGGCGCGGGTGGCGCCCCGCTCGGTGATCTCGCTGGCCGCGACCTCGATGACGACGTCGGCGGCCGATGTCGCCACGCTGGCCACGGCGCCGGTGCAGGACATGTCGCCGACGGTCCGGTACCGGACCACGCGCTTGGCGACGGTTTCGTCCGAGCGCGGCTGCGAGTAGGGGCCGACGGCAAGCAACATGCCGTCGCGTTCGAACACGTCCCGCTCGTGGGCGTAGTAGATCGAGGGAAGCGGGATCTGCTCGCGCTCGATGTAGTTCCAGATGTCCAGCTCGGTCCAGTTGGACAGCGGGAACACCCGCACGTGCTCGCCCGGCCGGTGCCGCCCGTTGTACAGCGACCACAGCTCGGGGCGCTGGTTGCGCGGGTCCCACTGACCGAACTCGTCCCGCAGGCTGAAGATCCGCTCCTTCGCCCGCGCCCGCTCCTCGTCGCGCCGCCCGCCGCCGAACACGGCGTCGAACCGGTGCGCGTTGATTGCATCGAGCAACGGAACCGTCTGCAACTGGTTCCGGGTCCCGTCGGTGCGCTCGCGCAGCCGGCCGTCGGCGATGTACTCCTCGACCTTCGCCACCTCGAGCCGCAGCCCGAGCTGCTCGACGACCGCGTCGCGATAGGCCAGTACTTCGGGGAAGTTGTGGCCGGTGTCGACGTGCAGCAACGTGAACGGCACCCCGGCCGGCGAGAACGCCTTCCGTGCCAGGTGCAGCATCACGATCGAGTCCTTGCCGCCCGAGAACAGGATCACCGGACGCTCGAACTCGGCCGCCACCTCGCGGAAGACGAAGATCGACTCACTCTCCAGAGCGTCGAGCTCCGTCACGGTGCTGATGACTGGCGCGGTCATGTGTGCAACCCGCATTCGACCTTGCCGGTGCCCGCCCAGCGGCCGCTGCGCGGGTCCTCACCGGGCGCGACCTGCTGCGTGCACGGCTCGCACCCGATCGACGGGTAGCCGTCGTACTGCAGCAGGTTCACGAGTACGCCGTTGTCCTGGATGTAGCTGTCCAGGTCTTCCTGTGTCCACGGCGCGATCGGGTTGAGCTTCACCATGTCGCGCTTCTCGTCGTACTCGACGACCGGCGTGTTGGCGCGGGTCGGCGCCTCCTCGCGGCGGATGCCGGTGACCCAGGCCTTGTAGCCGGACAGGTACCGGTTCAGGGGCTCGACCTTGCGGAGCGCGCAGCACTTGTTCGGGTCGCGGTCGTGGAGTTTCTCGCCGTACTCCGCGTCCTGCTCGGCGACCGTCTGCTTCGGTACGGCGTTGATCAGGTGGATCGGCAGCGTCGCCGCGACCGCGTCCCGGGTCCCGATCGTCTCAGCGAAGTGGTAGCCGGTGTCGAGGAACAGTACGTCGACCCCGGGTGCCGCGGCGGCCGCGAGATGGGGGAGTGCGCCGTCGGCCATCGAGGCGGTGACCACCAGCTCGTCGCCGAAGGTCTCCCGCGCCCACGCCAGTACCTCGATCGCCGAGGCGTCGGCGAGACGTTCGTTCGCCTCCTCGGCGATCGTCTTCAGATCCGTGCTCATTCCACCGTCACCCGCAGTCCGATCATCTTCAGCTGGAACACCCGTGCACACGCCCGGCACTCCCACGCGCCATGGCCCTCTTCGGAAGGACGAAGGTCCTCGTCCCCGCAGTAGGGGCAATAAAGAGGTGCAGCTCGCTCGCTCACTGAAGTGCCTCCTGGTCCGCTCGGGTGACCCACTGGGCGAAGCGCTCGCCCTCGTTGCGCTCCTTCAGGTAGTTCTGGGTGACACGCTCCACGTAGTCGGTGAGCCCGTCGGCGGTGACCTTGTGCCCGCGGAGCTTCCGGCCGAAGCCGGCGTCCAGCCCGAGGCCGCCGCCGAGGTGCACCTGGTAGCCCGGCACCTGGTTGCCGTCGGCATCCAGTACCAGCTGGCCCTTCAGTCCGATGTCCGCGACCTGGATCCGGGCGCACGAGTTCGGGCAGCCGTTGACGTTCACCGTGATCGGTACGTCGAGGTCGGGGATCCGCTCCTCGAGCTCGTCGATCAGCTGCGCCGCCCTCGCCTTGGTCTCGACGATCGCCAGCTTGCAGAACTCGATGCCGGTGCAGGCCATGGTGTTGCGCCGCCAGGCCGACGGCCGTGCCTGGAACCCGATCGCCGCGAGCTCCGTGATCAGCGACTCGACCTGCGACTCCTCGACGTCCAGCACCAGCAGCTTCTGCTGGGCGGTGGTCCGGATCCGGTCCGAGCCGTGGGCCGCGACGATGTCGGCGAGATTCGCCAGCTTCTCGCCCGAGACCCGGCCGACGACCGGCGCGACGCCGACGAAGTACTTGCCGTCCTTCTGCTGGTGGACGCCGATGTGGTCACCCTGGACCGCGGGGATCTCCGGCGCCGGGCCGTCGATCAGCTTCCGCTTGAGGTACTTCTCCTCCAGGACCTCGCGGAACTTCTCGACGCCCCAGTCGGCGACCAGGAACTTGATCCGGGCCCGGGTCCGCAGCCGGCGGTAGCCGTAGTCGCGGAAGATGCTGCAGATGCCCCACCAGGCCTCGTGCACCTCGTCGAGCGGTACCCAGGCGCCGAGTCGCTGCGCCAGCATCGGGTTCGTCGACAGCCCGCCGCCGACCCAGACGTCGAAACCTGGCCCGTGTTCGGGGTGCACCACGCCGACGAAGGCGATGTCGTTCACCTCGGGTACGACGTCGTGCGACGGGTGACCGGTCATCGCGGTCTTGAACTTCCGCGGCAGGTTCGAGAACTCCTGGGTGCCGATGTACTTCTCGACGATGTCGTCGATGGCCGGTGTCGGGTCGATGATCTCGTCGGCCGCGATCCCCGCGACCGGGCTCGAGATCACCACCCGCGGGACGTCACCGCAAGCCTCGGTCGTGTACAGACCGACCGCTTCCAGCTTCTGCCAGATCGCGGGCACGTCCTCGACCTGGATCCAGTGCAGCTGGATGTTCTGCCGGTCGGTGATGTCCGCGGTGTCGCGCGCGTACGTCGAGGAGACCTCGGCGATCACGCGCAGCTGCTCGGTGCTGAGCTGGCCGCCCTCGATCCGGATCCGCAGCATGAAGTAGCGGTCGTCCAGCTCCTCCGGCTCCAGCGTCGCGGTCTTGCCACCGTCGATCCCCGGCTTGCGCTGGGTGTACAGACCCCACCAGCGGAAGCGGCCGCGCAGGTCGGCCGGGTCGATCGAGTCGAAACCGCGGTGTGCGTAGACGTTCTCGATCCGCGCCCGGACGTTCAGGCCGTCGTCGTTCTTCTTGTTCTCTTCGTTCTTGTTCAACGGCTCGCGGTATCCGAGCGCCCACTGGCCTTCGCCCTTGCCCTTACGGGGGCGGGCCGGTTTGCGGGCGGGGGAAGTGACGCCGGCAGTCATCTGAGGCGTGTCCTTGTCCTCGTGACAGGTGCTCACGAGCGCGGCAGGATCGAAGCGTCGTCGGTTCGATGCGTTCCGCGCGGTGCGCACCCAGCGGTGATCGGGGGTGATCAGGGGGCCGTCGTTGGCCCGGGCAGGGTGGCTGTCAGAACATCGAAGGACAACAGATGGCGCTGCGCATCCGCCCGAGGTCGACATGGAGCCGACCTACGAGGTGGGTGGTGAAGGCAGCGAGCATGTCCACAAGCGTCAGCTCGAACCGCTGACAAATCAACTCCCATTCCTACATCCTGAGATCCGATCTCACGATGTGGCTATCTCCACCAGTCTGGTGGAGATTGATTCGGGCGTCGAACGCGTCGTACAAGATCTCTTGTGCAAGAGTTCTTGTGGAAGCTACGGTGCTGTCATGACGCCTCCGAACCGCCGGACGGTGACGCCGTCCGTGCTCGCCGCCATGCACCACCCGCTGCGCCGCCGGCTGCTCGACCTGATCCACGTCGACGGTCCCGCGACCGCGTCCCGGCTGGCCGAGGCCACCGGAGAACTTGTCGGCAATGTCAGCCATCACCTGAAGGTTCTCGCGTCCGCGGGCGTGATCGTCGAAGCTCCGGAGCTGGCCAAGAACCGCCGCGAGCGGTGGTGGAAGCTCGGCGACACCTCGGAGTACTCATGGTCGATCGCGGACGCCGAGGGGGACCCGGCGGCGGAGCTGGTCGCGGCCACCGCCGAGGACGCGAATCTGGCCCATCACGTGGGCAAAGTGCGGCAGTGGTTCGACATGCGGTACGAGTTCGAGGAGCCCTGGGTGCGGGCGGCGTACGCGACCGAGAGATGGCTCACATTGACGCCCGACCAGCTCACCGAACTGAGCGAGCGGATCGAGGACCTGGTCCGGTCGTACTACGACAACCCCGGCGAGGGGGACGACGCGCACCGGGTCTTCTTCTTCGCCCACGCCGTCCCTGCCCGCCCGTGAGCACCGAGGTCTTCCCGCCGCTCCGGAGAGACCGTCGGGTGCACGGATGGATCGCGTCGGCCGCGGTGTCGCAGGCCGGCGACATGGCCTGGTACGTCGGACTCGCCTGGAGTGCTGCCCAGGTCACAGGCCCGGCCGGCGCAGGTCTGGTGATGGGCATCGGAGCGCTGCCGAAGGCGCTCATCCTGCTGTACGGCGGTGCGCTGGCGGACCGTTTCGACGGGCGCCGGACGATGATCCTCGCCAATCTCGCGCGGATCGTCGTACTCGTGGTCGCGGCGACGGCCGTGGCGATCTGGGGCCTTTCGCTAGCACTGCTAGCGGCGGTCGCGGTCGTGTTCGGCGCGGTCGACGCGCTCTACACGCCGGCCTCCGGAACGTTGCCGCGGCGAATGGTCCGCTCGGAAGATCTGGTGAAGCTGTCCGCCGGGACTCAGTTGGCGCAGCGGCTCGCGGTCTTCGCGGGCGCCCCGCTCGGCGGCTTACTGGTTGCACACGGCGGCCTGATCACGGTGATGCTCGTCGACGCGGCGTCGTTCGTGGTGATCGCGGTGGCGCTGGCGTTCCTGGTGAAGCCGCGGCTCCCGCAGCCGGTCTCCACGGGTCACTCGATCCGCGCGGACCTGCGCGACGGATTCGCCTACCTCAAGCGGGACACCCGCGCGCGGACGCTGGTGATCGCGTTCTCCGGGCTGAACCTGTGCGTCGGCCCGATCCTCGCCGTCGGCCTGGTGCAACGCACCCACGCCGCCGGGTGGGGCTCGGCCTGGTACGGCTGGTTCGAGGCATGCTCCGGAGTCGCGGCCGCGGTGGGGGCACTGGTCGCGATGCGGTGGAAGCCGGCCGACCTGGCGCGCTCCGGTCTGCTGGCGCTCGTGGTGCAGGCGGCGGGCTGCGCGATGATCGGGCTGATGCCGAAGCTCGGTGTCTTCGTCGCGATGGCGATGATCGGCTGTACGGCGGGGATCGCGTCGGCGCAGCTGTCCGCGGCGTTCCAGCAAAGCGTGGACCCGGCGTACCTGGGGCGCAGCTTCAGCATCGTGAACCTGTCCGACGAGGCGATGATGCCGCTCGCGATGACCGGCTTCGGCGCACTGATCAGCCTGTCGAGCATCCCGATCGCCTGCGTGCTGGTCGCTGTCGTGTTCGCGGCGCTGGTGCTGTGGGCGGCGGTCCGGGTCGATCGCTGAGGTGATCATCGCTGATGCAGCTCGACTGGGACTGGGGACTGCTACCCACCTGAACTGACCAGCCAGCGTCCCCAGTCACCCCGGTCGCCTCAGCTGGGACTGGGCAGTGCGGTCCCCGCTGACCCCGTTGCCCCGGGCATTGGGCGTGGGTGCTGCTGGATTGGGCTCGGGCGGTGGTGCTGCGGGATTTTGTGCAAGGTCGACAGTACGTATACGTCCACTGACCGGCGATCCAGCCTGCCGCCCGGCGTGCGGTGCCAGGTAGTAGATCTATACGTACTGTCGACCTGCAGCTTTCGGCGGACTGCGTCTGCACAGTGAGCATGGTGAGCACGGTCGCCCGGTTGCCGAGGGGACAGACACCTTCTGGGGGCTGCGGACAGGCAATACCAGGTTCCGGCCCACCAGAAGCTGTTTCACGGGCCGCAGTTCACCCACACATCGGACAGGAGAGCCGCAATTCGTAGTACACCGTGATCGAGCCGCCCGGCGTACGCAGGCGGGCGGTTGTCGGCAGTGGACGTATACGTATTGTCGAGCTGCCGGAGCAGGTGACCGCTGACGTAAACTCGCGCGGGTGTCCGGCTGGGAGAACGTCCGCGAACTCGTTGTCGGCTCGGTCGAATTGCCGGTCACGCCGGAGCGGCAGAAGATCGGGTGGGGCCGGAGGGCGATCCAGGTTCCACCAGGCGGCAAGTCCGACCAGGTGCTCGCGGCCTGCGCGTACGTCGGTCCGGAACACTCGCTGCACCTCGATGCCAATCTGACGCAACCGCTCTGCGCGGTCATCCCGTCGGGGGAGAGCTCCTGGGAGCGCGTCCTGGAGTGGCGGGTCGGCGACGACGTCGTCATGTTGTCCGAGGCAACCAAGTCGATCAAGATCAAAGCCCCGTGGCTCGACCGCCGCCTCGCCTTCACCCACATCACCAAATGACCACCCCAGCCAACCGCCCCGACCGGGGCGATCGCGCGGACCGGGGTGATCGCGCGGACCGGGGTGATCGCGCGGACCGGGGTGATCGCGCGGACCGGGGTGATCGCGCCGAGCGGGCCGGCTGGGCTGGCGGGCTCGACGGCCTTGGTGGGGCGGGACGGTTGACGGCTCGGGCGGTTGCCGCGCGGGTGCGGGCCGGGGTTTTGTCTGCGCGGGAGAGCGTCGAGAGTGCTCTCCGGGCGGCTCGGGAGCTCGATCCGGTGCTGCATTTTCTGGAGGAGCTCGACGCCGACGGGGCGCTTCGTGCTGCCGAGCGGCTGGAGCCGACGGGGCCGTTGGCCGCCGTACCGTTCCTGATCAAGTCGCGTACGCCGCCGGAGTCGCCGATCCTGACCCGCCTGATCGCCGCCGGGGCCATCCCGATCGGCTGGGCGACGCGAGCGCGGCCGGGTGCGGTGTCACTGACCTTCGGGTGGAACGGGCGCGAGTACACGCGGAATCCGTGGGACCTGGAGCGGTCGCCCGGCGGCTCGACCGCGGGCGGTGCGGCGGCTGTGGCGGCCGGCGTCGTACCGCTGGCAACCGGCGGTGACAGCGGCGGCTCGTTGCGGATCCCGGCGTCGTTCTGCGGGATTGTCGGCTTCAAGGGCACGTACGGCCGCATCCCGCGCCCCGGCGGACGCGCCCTCGGCGGTCTGACCACGGCCGGCGTCATCGGCGCAGACCTCGACGACGTAATCCTCGCCACCAGCCTCGCGAGCGGCCCCCACCGCCTCGACCCCACATCCCTCCCACACTGGCCAGTACCACCCGAGCCCGTCCCGCTGATGCCCGTCGCGCTCGAGCCGAGGCAGCTCGAGCGTGGGCGCACCGCACAGGCCTCGTCGGCGCGATCTGCACCGGCGTTCGGGCGGCGGTGGCGGGTTGCGTACTTCTCGACGTTGGGGCGGTGGGGTGCGGACCCGGGCGTTGACCGGGTGGTGCGGGAGCGGCTGGCCGAGTGCGGTGTCGACGTGGTCGACGTACCGCTCGAGCTAGAGCCGACGGACGAGGCTTGGTCGGTGTTGTCCGGGCTGGACAACGGGCGGGGCGCCGAGGCGGCGGCAGCCGGCCGTGCGCGGGAGGTTCGGGACTTCAACAACACAGCGCTGGCCGATCTGTTCGCCGAGGTCGATGCGTTGGTGACCCCGACGACGCTGACTGTTGCCCATGGCTACGACCAGCACGAGGAGAGCATCGTCACCGGCGATCCGTGCTGGGTGTTCAACGTGACTGGGCATCCCGCGGTGAGTGTTCCGGCTGGACTGCTGGACGGGCTACCGGTGGGTGCGCAGATTGTTGCGCCGCACGGGGCGGACGAGGTTGCCCTGGCGGTGGCTCGCCAAGTCCTGGCCGACCTTCCCCCGCCGCCTGTCCGTTGGCCGTAGAGGCTCCTCGATTGACAGCGGGCGGTAGCGCCTTCGCGACGGTGTTTGCGATGTCAATGGCGGCGGCGCGTTGGCGGTCCGGCGTGGTTTCGCCGCGGGCGGTGGGGGAGCGCAGGTCCTCGGGTTTGGTGAAGTCGGAGATCGCGGCGACAACTGGTGGGGTGTAGACGTCCTGGCGTGGAGCCGACTGTGGTTGCACCGGGGAGGACACAGGCGGCCGGACGGCTTCCTTGAGCTCCGTGCGGAAGAACTTGACCAGCTCCTTCGCGCGCAGGATCCGGCTCCGACGGAGTACGTGAACCTCACCCGCCAGCGACGCCTTCTCCCGCCAACTGATATCGAACATGATCCGCCCCAGCCGGAAGCCCGGATTCGTCTCACCACCGGGGTAACCCCGCGCACCGCCGTCGGTGAAGAACTCGCTGTAGAACGCCCCCTCGTCCTCGGACTTCAGCACGTTCCACGCCCGGAACTGGTCCGTCGGCAGCTCGCCCCGTACCCACGCCTCGTCCATCAGCGCGTGCGACATCGCGTTCAGCGGCCGATGGCCGACGTACCGGTACTGCGGTCGCTCACCCCGCCGGCGTCGTTCGTACTCGGTGATGATCTGCGGCCACTCGTCCGCGGAGATGGCCCGCGCCAACCGGGCCGCGAACGAGGTCCGGCCGCGCAACTCGGCCCGCGAGGTGACCGGATGGTCGGTCCGCCCGGTCATCGTCTCGAGCTTGTCCATCACGAACGTGCCGCCGTGCGGCCCGATCCGGTTCCACCGGGTGACCTTCAGCGAGGGCCGATTCCGTCCGCCCGTAACGGCGTTCAGGGCACGGAGAGCGCCGATCCCCAAGCGGTAGAGCGGGACGCGCCGGCGCATGATGCGCGTCTCCCACTGAGTTCGGTAGTCGCTGTCCAACCACGCCGTACCGACGAGCTGCTTGGCTTCGCGGCGGTTCATCCCGGGTGGTCCGCGCGCCAGTTCTTGATCATTTGTTCCATGTCGGTGTGGATGAAGGCGAAGAAGTCCGCGGCCTCGGTCAGCCGGCGCGCTACTGGGGAGTCGGCGTCGAAGAGAGCGGCGCCGGAGCGGCTGGTCGACTCCCATTCGCTGAGGGCCAGGTTGCGGCGTTCGAGGATCGCGGCGAAGACGTCCTCGCGGATCCGGTAGTGGTCCTTGCGTGAGCCGGGCAGCCGCTCGCGGGAGATGAACGAGACCTGGAGCAGTTGGCGTACGGCGCCGGAGACCGCCGGCTGACTGATCTGCAGCGACTCGGCGAGCTCGGCCGCCGTCATCGTCCCGGTCGGGCTGACCAGCATCGCGCCCATCACCCGAGCGGACATCGTCGGTACGCCGCTGTTCGCCAGCACCCCGGCGAATCGCTCGACGAACTGGCTGATGGCCTCCCGGCTAGGTTCCGCACCCATGGTTGAAGCTTACAATAATTGGATCTATCACAGACTTCTGATAGAAGGCCGGTTCTTCGGAGCTGCCGGCCAGACAGCACAGCGCCCGCTCCTGGAAATCGAGGAGCGGGCGCTGAAGGTCTGTCAGTTGAGCACGAGGCCCGGGTACAGCGGGAACTTGTCTAGCATCTCGGCCGATGCGGCCTTGGTCTTGTCGGCGACACCGTCGGCCAGCAGGTACTTCGCCTTCGACGGAGCACCGGCCGCGGTGTTGGTCGGCGTGGTCGCTGACAGCACGTCGACGATCAGCTCCGCGACCCGGTCGAACTCGTCGCCGCCGAAGCCGCGCGTGGTGAGCGCCGGCGTACCGATCCGGACACCGGAGGTGTACCAGGCGCCGTTCGGGTCCCGCGGTACGGCGTTCCGGTTGGTGACGATGCCCGCGTCGAGCAGCGCCGACTCGGCCTGCCGGCCGGTGATGCCGTACGACGAGACGTCCAGCAGCACCAGGTGGTTCTCGGTGCCGTCCGTCACGAGTTTCACGCCACGCTTCATCAGCCCTTCGGCCAGCGTGACCGCGTTGTCGGCGACGGCCTGCGCGTAGACCTGGAACGAGGGCTGCCGCGCCTCGGCCAGCGCGACCGCCTTCGCGGCCATCGTCTGGCTGAGCGGACCGCCCAGGACCATCGGGCAACCGCGGTCGACGGATTCGGCGTACTCCGGCTGGCAGAGCACCATGCCGCCGCGCGGGCCGCGCAGCGACTTGTGGGTGGTGGTCGTGGTGACGTGCGCGTGCGGCACCGGGTCGAAGTCGCCGGTGAAGACCTTGCCCGCGACCAGGCCGGCGAAGTGCGCCATGTCGACCATCAGGGTGGCGCCGACCTCGTCGGCGATCTCGCGCATCTTGGCGAAGTTCACCTTGCGCGGGTACGCCGAGTAGCCGGCGATCAGGATCAGCGGCTTGAACTCGCGAGCCTTCCGCGCGACCTCGTCGTAGTCGAGCAGCCCGGTCGTCGGGTCGGTGCCGTAGGAGTGCTGGTTGAACATCTTGCCGGAGATGTTCGGCCGGAAACCGTGCGTCAGGTGACCGCCGGCGTCCAGCGACATGCCGAGCATCTTCTGGTCGCCGAGCGCCTTGCGGAGCTTGTCCCAGTCCTCGTCGGTCAGGTCGTTGACGTGCTTCGCGCCCGCCTCGGCCAGCGCCGGGGACTCGATCCGCTGCGCCAGGATCGCCCAGAACGCGACCAGGTTCGCGTCGATGCCCGAGTGCGGCTGGACGTAGGCATGCGGGGCGCTGAACAGTTCACGGGCGTGGTCGGCGGCGGTCTGCTCGACGGTGTCGACGTTCTGGCAGCCGGCGTAGAAACGGTGCCCGATGGTGCCCTCGGCGTACTTGTCCGACAGCCAGTTTCCCATCGTGAGCAGGGTGGCGGGGGAGGCGTAGTTCTCGCTCGCGATCAGCTTCAGCGAGGACCGCTGGTCGGCGAGTTCGGCCCTGATCGCGCCGGCGATGGTGGGTTCCACCGCGGCGATCACCTGCAGCGCGTTGTTGTACGCGGCCGACGCGGCGGCGGCGTCGAAGGTCTGAGTCATCGTTGTCTCTCCTGCGGTTTGCAGTGGGTCGAAGGCACCCAGGCGCACGGTGCCGACGGGTTTCGCTCCCCGGTGGTTCTCCACCTTCAGCGCGCCAGTCGCGACGGCGTCAGCCTATCGTGCGTTCGACGATCCGATCGAACGGCGTCGTCCGCGGAAGTGTGCCGAACACGCCGCCCCAGTCGTTCGCCAGCCGGGACGCCACGAACGCGTCGGCGACCTCGGGTGTCGAGTGCCGGATCAGCAGCGATGCTTGCAGGCACAAGGCCATCTGCGCGGCCAGCCTTCGCGCGCCGGCTTCCGCGTTCTCGATGTCAGCAAGCGCTTGCAGTACGTCGTTGACCGCCGCGTCGAGCCGCGCATCGGCACCCTGGACCGTGCCGATCTCGAGGAGCCATGCCTCGAGCGACTCCGGGCGGCGGAGCGCACGCAGTACGTCGAGCGCGTTGACGTTGCCCGATCCTTCCCAGATCGAGTTCAGCGGCGACTCCCGGTAGAGCAGCGGCAGCCCGGACTCCTCGACGTACCCGTTGCCGCCGAGGCACTCCAGCGCCTCCGCCACCATGAACGGCGTCCGCTTGCACACCCAGAACTTCGCGAGCGGCAGCCCGATCCGCCGGAAGGCTGCTTCCTTCGGGTCCGAGGAATCCACCGCGGCCGCCAGCCGCATCGCGAGCGCCGTCGCCGCCTCGCTCTCGAGTGCGAGGTCCGACAGCACGTTCTGCATCGCGGGCTTGTCGGCGAGCAGGCCGCCGAACGCCGAGCGGTGCTGCGCGTGCCAGGTCGCCTCGACGAGGGCGCGCCGCTGGAGGGCCGCCGAGCCGAGTACGCAGTCCAGCCGGGTCGCCGCGACCATCTCGATGATCGTCCGTACGCCGGCGCCCTCGTCCCCGAGGCGGTACCCGATCGTGCCGTGGAACTCGACCTCGCTGGACGCGTTGGAGCGGTTGCCGAGCTTGTCCTTCAACCGTTGCAGCGCGAACGGGTTCCGGTTGCCGTCGGCAAGAACCCGCGGTACGACGAAGCAGCTCAGCCCGTCCGGCGCCTGCGCGAGGACCAGGAACACGTCCACCTGCGGCGCCGAGCAGAACCACTTGTGCCCGTTCAGCTGGTACACGTCACCCACGGGCGTCGCCGTCGTGAGGTTCGCCCGTACGTCGGAACCGCCCTGCTTCTCGGTCATCCCCATCCCGGCGAGGACCCCGAACTTCTCGGCGACCGGCAGCCGGCGTACGTCGTACTGCGTGGACGCGAGCTGTGGGACCCACTCCTTCGCGAGCTGCTCGTTCGCCCTGAGCGCGGGCACCGACGCGTACGTCATCGAGATCGGGCAGCCGTGCCCCGGCTCGACCTGGGACCACAGGAAGAACCCGGCCGCACGGGTCAGGTGCGGCGAGGGGCGCTCGCTCGTCCACGGCGCCGCCTGCAGCCCGAACCCGACGGCCTGCTCCATCAGCCAGTGCCACGACGGATGGAACTCGACCTCGTCGATCCGGTTCCCGTAGCGGTCGTGAGTGCGCAGTACGGGCGGGTTCTGGTTCGCCGGGAGCGTGTGCGCGCGGGCCTCCTCGGAGCCCGCCAGCTCCCCGATCCGGTGCAGACCGGGATCGGCTGTGAGGTCGGCGTACGGACGCAGAGCGTCACCGAGCGCCGGGTCCTGGGTGAAGAAGTTCACGCCCCGCAGTGGGGGAGCCTGATTCGTTACCGCGAATGGGTCCGCCATGTCAGTACGGTAAGCGGTATGGCACGTTCTGGGGCAGGACCCACTGGTGGGAGCTCCCTCTCATTGGCATGGGTCCGCAAAGTCCCCGCGACCACCTGGAAGCTGCTCACCCAGACGATCGGGGTCTGTCTGCGCTACCGGGTCACCGGACTCGCGGCCGAGGGGGCGTTCTTCGCGATCCTCTCGCTGCCGCCGCTGATCTTCGGGCTGGCCGGCTCGCTCGGTTACATCGCGAGCAAATGGTTCGAGGTCGAGACTATCAACGACATCAAGCAGCAGATCGTCGACCTGGCCGCCCGGGCGCTGACCGACGACTCCATCAAGAACGTCATCGCCCCGACCCTGGACCAGGTGCTGAACGGCGGCCGCCCGGACGTCATCTCGATCGGTTTCGTGCTGGCGCTGTGGTCCGGCAGCCGCGCGCTGAACGTGTTTGTCGACACCATCACGATCATGTACGGGATGGGCGGCAAGCGCGGCATCGTCCGGACCCGCGCGCTGTCGTTCTCGCTGTACTGCGCGGCGCTGGTGATCGGCGTGATCGTCCTGCCGCTGGTGCTGGCCGGACCGGACGCGGTGGACGCGCTCCTGCCGCACCGGCTGGACTTCCTGAACCAGCTGTACTGGCCCGTGGTCACGATCCTGTCCGCGGGCTTCTTGAACACCCTGTACCACCTCTCGGTCCCGATCCGTACGCCGTGGGTCTCGGACCTCCCCGGCTCGTTCCTGGCGCTGTCGATCTGGATCCTGGGCAGCTTCGTGCTCCGGTGGATCCTGCAGAGCACGGTCGGCGGTACGTCGATCTACGGCCCGCTGGCCGCGCCGATCGCCGTACTCATGTGGCTCTACATGACCGCCATCGCCGTACTGATCGGCGCGGCACTGAACGCGGTCGTGGACCGGCTGTGGCCGCACAAGCAGCACATCGCGGAGGTGAAGCAGGCCGAGGTCGATGCGGGGCCTGACGACGAGGACGAGGTCGAGGTCGAGCCGGTGATGAAGGCGGAGCCGGATCCGCACCACGAGGAGGGGTACGTGCCGACGCCGGTGGAGTCGGAGGAGCGGCCGGAGGCGGCCGTCGGGCGGAAGGTCGAGCAGCTCGCCAAGCGGCCCCGTAAGGCTGCTCCCACGGCTGCGGCTCGACCTGAGCCTGAGCCTGAAGCTCAAGTTGAGCCTGAGGTTCCGCAGAAGGCCGCGTCGGTCGGAAAATCCGGTGCGCAGGGTGACGCCGACGACCTAGGCTGACGGCATCGCGACACACGGTTCCGGCTCGGGACCGCTGGGATTCGGAAGGGAGGCACCCGCCATGAGCTTGCAACAGGCCCGATGGGCCGTTGTCTCCCGCACTGTCCGTCCGCTGAGCTGATCTCGCGGCCGGACCCTCTGAAAGGTTCGCCGCATGTCAGCCACGCTTCAGGCCCTGGGACTCGACAGTTCCACGGCCGAGTTTCTGCAGTCCGTCCCGGAGGACCTCGTCCCGGGACGTGTCGCCCGGGTCGACAAGGGCCTGGCGACGGTTTTCACCGCGGACGGTCCGGTCCGGGCCAGCTGGTCCGGGGCACTGCTCGCCGAAATGGCCGCCGACGCACAGGCCGGCCCGTGTACGGGGGACTGGGTCGTCCTGCGGTTCTGGCCGGACGACCGGATCACGCTCGAGTCCGTGCTCCCTCGCCGTACGACGATCGTCCGGGCGGAGGTCGGCGGCTCGTCGCGCGGGCAGGTGCTCGCGTCCAACGTCGACGTGATCGCGATCGTCGTCGGGCTGGTCCCGGAGCCGAACATCGTGCGCATCGAGCGATTCCTGGCGTTGGCCTGGGAGAGCGGTGCGCGACCCGTCGTCGTACTGACGAAGTCCGACCTCGTCGGGGACGCCGAGTCGGTGGCCGAGGACGTGGCGGTGGCCGCGCCGGGAGCCGACGTACTGGTGTGCAGCGCGACCACGGGCGCCGGCATGGACGACGTACGGGCGCTGCTGGACGGGAACGCGACGCTAGCGTTGCTAGGTTCGAGTGGCGCGGGCAAGTCGTCGCTGGTGAATGCGCTGGCGGGTGTTGAGCTGCTCGACGTACAGGACATCCGTGAGGACGGGAAAGGCCGGCATACCTCGGTACGGCGCGAGCTGATCGCGCTACCTCAGGGTGGAGTCGTCATCGACACGCCTGGGCTGCGGGGGATCGGTCTGCAGGAGAGCGGGGAGGGCCTGGCCGCCGCGTTCCCGGACATCACGCAGCTGGCGGAGCAGTGCAAGTTCAAGGACTGCTCGCATGTGATGGAGCCGGGGTGTGCGGTCCAGGCGGCGTTGGAGAACGGGTCATTGCCGTACCGGCGCTACGACAGCTGGGTGAAGCTGCGGCGCGAGGCGGCGTACATGGCCCGTCGCGCTGACGTCCGGCTGCGGAACGAGGCGAAGAAGGAGTGGGTCCGCGCCGCGAAGTCCTACCGCAGGGAGTGGAAGCCCCGACCGTAGCCCCTCCTGTCTGCTGTGGGGTTCTGCAGTGAAAGGATCGGTTGCATGAACCGATCGGTGCTGGTGACAGGGGCTTCGCGGGGGATCGGTGCGGCGGCGGCGCGGGCGTTCGCTGCCGCCGGTGACCGGGTGGCGATCCATTACAGCGCCTCCGCAGACGCCGCGGCGCAGGTGCTGAAGGAGCTGCCCGGTTCAGGACATGTGACGGTGCAGGCAGACCTGGCGGATCCGGCGGCGATCGAGACGATGGTGTCGGACGCCGCCGCGGCGCTGGGGAGTATCGACGTACTCGTGAACAACGCCGGCGTCTATCACCCGCACCGGATCCGCGAGACGACGTACGCCGAATGGCAGCAGGCGTGGGCGGACACGCTCGCGGTGAATCTCGTTGGTCCTTCCAACGTCACGTGGTGCGCGGTGCGGCACATGTCGCGCGGCGGCCGGATCGTGAACGTGTCGTCCCGCGGCGCGTTCCGCGGCGAGCCGAACCAGCCCGCGTACGGCGCCTCGAAGGCGGCGATCGTCTCGTTCACGCAGTCGCTCGCGCGGGCGCTGGGGCCGGAGGGGATCGCGGTGACCGCGATCGCGCCGGGTTGGACCGTCACCGATATGGCCTCGGTCAACCTGGCCGGCGAGGGGTACGACCGGCGCCGGATGGAGAGCCCGCTCGAACGCGTCGCCGACCCGTCCGAGGTCGCGGCCGCGATCCTGTACCTGGCGTCGCGCGAAGCCGAGTTCGCCACCGGGACCGTCCTCGATTTCAACGGCGGCTCCTACCTGCGGATGTAAATCCGCTCGCTCGACCCTTTCGGACTGATTAGGGTCCTGTTTCGTGCATCGCATCATCACTCCGCCGGTCGCCGTCTAGCGGACGGCTTCCTCGCGCTCAGGTCTCGCGGCCTGGGCTTCTTCGGGTTGTTCGCAGACGCCCCGACCACTCGTTGCGAACACCTTCCCGGAGTGTCCGATGCATCATCGTCTCTCGACGAGGCGCGCCCTCGTGTACGTCGTTCTCGCCGCCCTCGCCTGGGGGACCGGCGGACCGACCGGCGCGCTTCTGTCCCAGTACGCCGGCCTCACACCGCTGGCCATCTCCTTCTGGCGCCTGGCCGCAGCCGCCGTATGGCTGGCCCCCGCGCGCCTCGCCGTACGCCGAACTCCTCTCCGCCCCGCCCTCGCGGCTGATGTGCGCCGCCCCTCCGTCGCGGCTCATGTGCGCCGGCCCGTGCTTGCGGCTGGGGTGCTCCGCCATGTCCTGACTGGTTTGGGTCTGGCTGTGTGCCAACTCGGCTACTTCACCGCGATCCCACGTGTCGGTGTCGGCGTCGCCACCGTGATCGCCCTCGGCGCCGCCCCGATCTTCATCACGGTCGCCGCCCGCGAACGGCTGACGCCAACTCTCTTCGCTGCCGTGGTCGGCCTAGTCCTCCTGTTCGTCACCAGCGGCGCAGCCAACCTCGTCGGCATCGCAGCAGCCGTGATGTCCGCGGCAGGCTACTCGCTGACAACACTCGTGAACCGCAACACCCCAGACCCTCTGACCACCGCGTTGCTGGGCTTCGTCGCCGGCGCGTTGCTCCTGGCGCCCTTCGCCGCGCTGCCCACCACACTCATCGGCTGGCTGCTGATCGCGTACTTCGGACTGGTTCCGACGGCCTTCGCCTACACAATGTTCTACGTCGGTCTGAGAACCCTGAAAGCCTCAACCGCATCAGCCATAGCCCTGCTCGAACCGGTAGTAGCCACCGCCATCGGGGCCTCGATGCTCCACGAACGACTAACCCCCACAGCCCTAACTGGAGCCGCAATACTCCTAGCGGCCGCCACAGCCCACTCCCGCCACAAGTAGAACCCCGCGATCCTCCCGGCGGCGGGGAAAGAAATCGTCGCCACGCGCACAATTGTTTCCCTGCCGCCAGGGTTGGCCCCAAGACGTCGCCGCCTCGAACTGGGTCAGCGACTCGCCCAACCCGACCCCCGCCGGTGAGCGACCTGTCCAACCCGACCCCCGCCGGTGAGCGACCTGTCCAACCCGACCCCCGCCGGTGAGCGGCCTGTCCAACCCGACCCCCGCCGGTGAGCGGCCTGTCCAACCCGACCCCCGCTGGTGAGCGACCTGTCCAATCCGACCCGCGCGCCCGAGCTAACTGCCCAACCCAGCCACCGAAGCCGAGCGAAGCGAAGGCGCAAGGGGGTGCGGGTGGCGGAGCCCCCGCCGCGCGGCAAGCGAAGCGCAGCCGCACAAATGACGAAGGCGAGGCGGCCAGCGCAGGAACTGCGCGGCACACCTCGCCTATCGCCTTCGTGGACGATACTGGGATCGAACCAGTGACCTCTTCCGTGTCAGGGAAGCGCGCTACCGCTGCGCCAATCGTCCTCGAGGTGGAGACGGGATTCGAACCCGTGTACACGGCTTTGCAGGCCGTTGCCTCGCCTCTCGGCCACTCCACCGTGTGGCCGTTCCGCCACTGAGGACGGTGGCCTGCCGAATCTTCTCCGAGCGGACGACCGGGTTCGAACCGGCGACCTCAACCTTGGCAAGGTTGCGCTCTACCAACTGAGCTACGTCCGCACTGCGCTCCGACGCGTTTCCGCTCGGTGCGAGAGCAGAACAGTAGCGCACTTTCCGCCCGGACAAAAACCCGATTTCACCGGGTCCCGACGAGCCTGAAAGCACCCCATCCGTCACACGAGTCCCACCGAATCTGTCCACTCGCCACGCCGTCCGGTCACGCCTTCAGCGACACCAGATCGACGTTTTCGAGGTACTCCACATCACCCCGGAGATCGATCGCGGCGACACGCCCGCCGACCACGGTGAAAGAGAACACAATCAGCGGTTCACCACGCTGCATCCACACCAGGCCAGGCATTCCGTCGACGAGTACCAGCTTCGCCGCGGCCGCCCGTCCGGAGAATTCCTGCGCGACTCGGGCAGCTCCTGCGAGTACCGGCGTACTCCCGTAGGCCGCAGCGCCGGCGTCCGCGCGTACGACGACCTCCGGGTCCAGGACGTGAAGCAGCGCCGAGAAGTCCGCGCCACGTGCCGCGGCGAGGAATGCGGTGACGACTTCCTTCTGCCGCACCACGTCGACGTCGGTCGGTTCCGGCGTACCGCGGACCCGTCGTCGCGCCCGGCTCGCGATCTGGCGCGCAGCGGCTGGGGACTTGCCGATGATCGGGGAGATGTCGTCGAACGGTACGGCGAACAGGTCGTGCAGCACGAACGCGAGGCGCTCGGCGGGCGACAGCGTTTCGAGAATTACTAGCAGTGCTAGCCCGACCGAATCGGCCTGTACTGCTTCGAGTTCGGGATCGGGTACGACGTCGTCCGCGAGCACCGGCGAGTGCTCGCCGACCGGCAACTCGGGCCGCCCGCGCCGGGTCCGCAACATGTCCAGACAGATCCGCCCGACCACGGTCGTCAGCCACCCGCCGAGGTTGTCGATCGTCGCGCTGTCGCTGCGACTGAGCCGGATCCAGGTCTCCTGGACCGCGTCCTCGGCCTCGGGTTCGGAGCCCAGGATCCGGTACGCGACGGCACGCAGCCGGTCCCGGTTCTGCTCGAACCGCGTCGCGAGCCAGTCGTCCCCGCCCATCCGGATCACATCCTTCACTCGTCGTACCGTGGCCTGTCACACTGACCGGCTGAGCGCCGTCATGCGATTGACGGAGTACGAGCACCACATGTGACAGAGGAGTGAGCGATGACGGCCGAGGCCCGCCCGTTGGAGGTCCGCAAGCAGGACACCCTGAACCGTCTGGAGAAGGACGTCGACGCATGGGTGTCGACGGCGTCGCTCGACGGTACGCCGTACCTCACGCCGCTCTCGTTCCTGTGGAGCGACGGGACGCTGCTGCTGTCGACGGCGCGGACCAACCCAACGGCGCGGAACCTGCTGGCGAACCCCGTCGTACAGCTGACACTGGGGGAGGTGCGCGACGTAATCCACGTGACCGGCACCGTCTCGCTCGTGGAGGCGTCGGAGGCCGAGGGCGAGGCGTTCGCGACGAAGGCCGGCTTCGACCCGCGCCCGCTGCCGAACTACCCGTTCTTCCGCGTGACACCGACAAAGATCCAGGCCTGGCGCGAGGTCAACGAACTCAATGACCGAGTACTGATGGACAACGGCACCTGGCTCGTCTGACTCCCCAGAGAAACCTCAGCTCCGACACCGCGAGGCGCGGCCGCTGCCTGGCTTGACTTCGAGTGCGGTCTAGAAGGCAGGGTGGACGGATGGTGACTCTGGGGAACAGCCGGCCCGTCAGCGCGCTGTGCCTGGGTGCGATGAACTTCGGTACGTCGACACCTGAGGAAACCGCTCTCGCGATTCTCGACCGGTTTGTGGAGGCGGGCGGGACGTTCATCGATACGTCGAACAACTACAACCAGTGGGTCGGCCACGGTGGCGAGAGCGAGGAACTGCTCGGCCAGTGGATGCGCTCCCGCAGCAACCGGGACTCGCTCGTGATCGCGACCAAGTGCGGCGCACGCACAACCGTCCCCGGCGACCCGGGCGACGCCCACTGGGAGGGACTGAGCGCGCCGGCCGTCTCCTCGGCAGTCAAGGGAAGCATGTCCCGGCTCGGCGTTGACCGGATCGACCTGTACTACGCGCACATCGACGACCGCACCACGCCGCTGGACGAAACCGTCGCCGCCTTCGGCCAACTCGCCGCGGACGGGATCGTGAACCTCCTCGGATGCAGCAACACCGCCACGTGGCGACTGGACCGAGCACGCCAGACAGCGGTTGCTCAGGGAGTCACGCCGTACTCCGTGATCCAGCAACACTCGAGCTACCTATGGCCAAATCCGCCCGCACTACAAGGCGTCCTGCGTCACGGCACACCGCACTTCCAACACGCCGGCATCGAACACTGGGACTACCTGTCAGAGAACCCAGACCTAACCCTGGTCGCGTACCAGTCCCTACTAGGAGGCTCCTACGTACGCCCAGACCGCCCATTCTGGCCCCAACGCGGCTACGCCCACCCAACCGCGTACGCCCGCTTCGAGGCCCTCCGCCAGGTCGCCGACGACCTCAACGCAACCCCGAACCAGGTAGTCCTCGCCTGGCTGATGCACCACGGCGTAGTCCCACTCATCGGCGCCTCGTCAGTCACCCAGCTGGACGAGGCCCTAGCAGCCGTCGAGCTACAACTCTCCCCGGACCTCATGACCCAGCTGGACAACGCCTGACCCCTCCACCCACGCCCCGATCGACCGCACGCCGCCCAACCCACGAGCCGACCGTCCGCCGGCGAGCGACCCGCAACCCGCCCCCGCGCCTCGAGCCAACCGCCCAACCCAACCCCCGCAGCCGAGCCAACCGAAGGCGTCTGCTGACGGGGCGGGCGACCGTGTGGTGAGCGACGTACGAACCAGACCCACGCGTGAGCTAACCGCCCAACCCAGCCCATGGAGCCGAGCGAAGCGAAGGCGTCTAGTCACGGGCGATTGGGCGTGTGGTGAGCGACGTACGAACCCGACCCGCGCACCCGAGCTGACCGCCGACCCCAAACCACCGCAGCCGAGCGAAGCGAAGGCATCCATCACGGGGTGATTGGGTGTGTGGTGAGCGACGTACGAACCCGACTCACGCTGGTGAGTGGACTGCCCACCCGACCACCGGAGCCGAGCGAAGCGAAGGCGCAAGGGGGTGCGGGTGGCGGAGCCCCCGCTCGCGGCAAGCGAAGCGCAGCCGCACAAAATGACGACGGCGACCCAGTCCGCGCTTTCCGCGGACACGAGTCGCCTGTCGCCGTCGTGGGCGATACTGGGTTCGAACCAGTGACCTCTTCGGTGTGAACGAAGCGCGCTACCACTGCGCCAATCGCCCGGGGTGGTGCCAATGTTTCGTGTGTGGTGTCGCGGGTGAAACCATAGCGCATGATGAAGCGACGATCTAATCCGGCCGGGCTACTCTTGCTGCAGGACGGAGACCCCGTCACGTTGGAGACGTGATTGTGACTTTCTCGCACGACACCGAGCAGGCGCTCGGGACGCTGGTCCGGCTGGTCAACACGATGCCCGGGCCGAACAGCCAGGTCGATTCGCTGGAGACCTTGGAGGAACTGGAGAAGTTCGTCCAGGAACGGGAGTTCAGCGCGGTCGACACGCTGACGGAGAAGGACCTGGCCGAGGTCAGTGACCTGCGGCCGTTGTTCGCGCCGGTGTTCACGACGGATTCGGACGCGTCCGCGGCGACGATGATCAACGCGATCATCGCGCGCGGTACGTCGACTCCGCGGCTGACGAACCACGACGGGCATCCGTGGCACATCCACTACTCCCGCGCCGGCGCGTCGTTGGCGTGCCGGATCACGGTGGAGTGCGGGATCGCGCTGGCGCAGGTCATCTCGGCCGGCGAACGTGAGCGCCTCCGCCGGTGCGAGGCCCCGGACTGCGACGACGCGCTGATCGACCTGTCCCGCAACCGCTCCAAGCGGTACTGCGACGCCCGCACCTGCGGCAACCGCCTACACGTAGCCGCCTACCGCGAACGCCGCAAAGCCTCCGGCGAGTAACCCAACCCGGCACTCGGCCGACACACCACACCACACCCGCCGATCACCGCTCGACGCACGCGCCACAGCACACTCGCCGATCGCCGATCGACCCACGGCACACGCGCCGATCGTCGCGCGGCACACGCGCCGTGGCACACCCGCCGAAGGCCGCTTGACGCACGCACCGTGGCACACCCGTCGAAGGGCACTCGGCCCATGCACCGCGGCGCGTGCCGGCCGGCGAACCAGTCGGCGTACGCGTCATACCGCCGGGCAGTATGGCGACACCCTCCGCACCCGAGACCCGGTCGGCGTCGCCTGACAACGCGAACGGATATCCCCTGGTGTTGGGGGTTATCTGTTGGTGTACGAGGGGAGAACCCCCAACACGACGGGATATCCGTTCGCGTTGGAACGGGGTTGGCGGCGGTGGGCGGGTTCGTGGATGTCGACGGCTCCGCGGGGGACCCGCTCGGTGGTCGCGTCGTGGCGCTGCACGGCGGTGTCAGCTCGGGCTGGTGCACTTTCCGGGACGTCAGCGCGGTTCGGCGGGATGGCGCGGGGTGGTGCTGTTTCCGGGACGTCAGCGCGGTTCGGGCGGGGTGCGCGAGCCGGCGGGGGTGGCGGTTCGGCGAGGGTGGCGCGAGGGTGCGCTTTCCGGGACGTCGGCGCGGGCCGGCGCGAACTGGCGGGGTGGGCCGCGGGTGGGTGGTCTTTCCGGAACTTTTTGTGCGGCTGGGGGCGAATATGTTCCGGAAAGGGGCGTTGGTTACGGGTTGGGGTTTTGGGTGGAGCGTTCGGTGAAGATTTTGGCTACCTGGGCGGTGATGGTGCCGGGGGCCGGGAGGTCGTGGTCGTCGACACGCTGGATCGCCTGGACGTCACGCGTTGTTGATGTGAGGAAGATCTCCTCGGCTTCGAACAGTTGCTCCAGGGGTACGTCGCGTTCGATGCCGCCGAACCATTCGAGGACGAGGCCGCGGGTCACGCCCGCCAGTGCGCCGGATTCGAGCGTCGGGGCGACGAGTTCACCGTCGTACACGCAGAAGATGTTCGAGCCGGTGCCTTCGCTGAGGTTGCCGATCGTGTTGGCGAAGATCGCCTCGCTGCCGCCGCGTTCCTTCGCGTACGCGAGGGCGCGGACGTTCTCGGCGTACGACGTCGTCTTGAGGCCGGCGACTGCGCTGCGTTCGTTGCGTACCCACGGGACCGTGACGATCGTGGACGTGGGGGACGGGCGCTTGATCTCCTGCGTTGCGATCAGGACGGTCGGGCCGGAGGTGCCGCGGTCCGACGACAGCGGAGAGACACCGCCCGTGTACGTGATCCGCAGCCGACCGAACGGGATGCCAGGATCGGCCGCGACCACCGCGTCGATACCGGCCTCGATCGCCGCGACGTCCGGCGTCGAGAGGCCGAGTCCGACCGCCGAGCGGACGAGCCGATCGAGATGCCGGCGTACCGCGAACGGGCGGCCGCTCTCGATCTTGATCGTCTCGAAAACGCCGTCACCGGTGGTCAGCCCGTGGTCCAGCGGCGAGACCGTCGCCTCGTCGTCCAGCAGGGCACCGTTGAGCCAGATACGCATGTCGTGCTCCTTCCGCGGAACACCTTAGTGCGCAGGTGATCCCGGTACGCGCGGGAGTCCGAAGGTGAGCAGTTGATGACGGTACGTCGACGTACCGGAGACCCCGGTTTTTGAACTGGGGCGGAGATGGGCTAATGTTCTTCTCGCGCCGGAGACGTAGAAAAGTCGGTCGCACTGCGGACGTAGCTCAGTTGGTAGAGCGCAACCTTGCCAAGGTTGAGGTCGCCGGTTCGAACCCGGTCGTCCGCTCGGAGAGGGTTCGGCAGGCCAGCTTTCTCAGTGGTGGAGTGGCCGAGAGGCGAGGCAACGGCCTGCAAAGCCGTGTACACGGGTTCGAATCCCGTCTCCACCTCGAGAACCCCACCAGGTTCCCTTGGACGATTGGCGCAGCGGTAGCGCGCTTCCCTGACACGGAAGAGGTCACTGGTTCGATCCCAGTATCGTCCACGAAGGCGATAGGCGAGGTGTGCCGCGCAGGTCCTGCGCTGGCCGCCTCGCCTTCGTCATTTGTGCGGCTGCGCTTCGCTTGCCGCGCGGCGGGGGCTCCGCCACCCGCACCCCCTTGCGCCTTCGCTTCGCTCGGCTTCGGTGGTTGGGTTGGGCGGTCAGCTCGGGCGCGCGGGTCAGGTTCGCACGTCCCTCACCACGCGCCGGACCCCTTCGCTTGGCTCGGCCGCGGTGGTTGGCCAGGGCAGTCCACTCACCAGCGCCGGTTGGGTATGTACGTCGCTCACACGCACTGATCGCCCGGCAGGCAGACGCCTTCGCTTCGCTCGGCTGCGGGGGTTGGGTTAGGCGGTCCCAAACGACCAACCGCTTTAGCTGGTCGTCTTCACGCGGTGCGCTTGCGGAGGCTGGCTTGGGTGATGCGTTCGCCGGCGCGGGTCGGCTCACCACACGACCAGTTGCTCCGTCGGCGGAGCGCTTCGGTTGGTTGGTGGGGGAGGTGGTTGGTTACCTGTGGTGGTTGGGGGTGTGGAGGAAGCGGCGGTTGGTGGTGGGGGGTAGTTCTTGCATGCCGGCGGATTGCATTACGTGGGCTGAGGCGTTGTTGGTGGGGTGGCATTCGCCCCAGACCGTCATGTCTAGGTGGGTTAGGGCGGCGGTCAGGGCTTCGGTGGCGTAGCCGTGGGTTCGGTGGTTGGGGTGGATGGCGTAGCCGAAGCTCCAGTCGGCGGTGGGGTCGTTGCTGGCGCCGAGGCCTAGGTAGCCGACGGGGGTGGCGTCGGTTCGGCGGGTGAGGATGAGCTGGAGGTGGGTGCCGTCTCGGTTGGTGCCGCTGGTGTGGAGGTCCAGCCATTCGCGGACGCCCGGTTCGTCGCGGGGGCCGAAGTCGTCCATGAAGCGGGCGACGCGCGGGTCGGTCCAGAGTTCGCAGAGGGTCTGGAAGTCGGATTCGATCGGCCGGCGGAGCGCCAGCCTGCGGGTGATGAGTGGCAGCTCCATCTCGGCAAGCTAGCCGCGGACCTCGTCCGAACGCGACCGGATATCGGTAAAGAGTTCGACGCCAGGCAAACAGCTGTATGGTCAGCATCAAACAACACAGGAGGATGCTGAAGTCATGCGGGGACGACTGACTGTGCGATCCGGAAACCGAGGTCCTCGATTGCGAAGGTTGGATGGGATCGTCGTCGGACGGTAGAGCCCAGGGAGCGTTCTCCGTCCGCGAAACCGCCGCCGCGGAAGATGCGGTACGGGCCGTAGGTTTCCGGGTCGTACAGATCCCAGCACCACTCCCACACGTTGCCGAGCATGTCGTGCAGCCCCCACACGTTCGGAGTTCGCAGGCCGACGGGATGTGGATGGCCGTCGGAGTTCTCGGCGTACCAGGCGATCTCGTCGAGCGGGCCGTAGCGATAGCCGGGCGTGCCGGCGGTGCACGCGTACTGCCACTCGGCCTCGGTGGGCAGCCGGTACCCGGGGGACGCGGGGTCCCAGTCCACCTGCTCTCCCGAGATCGTGTACGCCACGGGCAGATCCGCCTCCGACGACAACTGGTTGCACAGGGCAACCGCGTCGTACCAGCTCACGCCCGCGAGCGGCAGTCCGGCCTGCGTCACCGGGTAGCGGGCCAGACGGAAGGCAGGCAGGTTCACGTGCCACCGTTTGCCGACCCGGTCGTCGCGCAAGAACAAAAGTCCGGCAGGAAGGTCAACGAGGTCGAGCACCGTGCAACCGTAAGGGCATCAGTAGAACTGCCGGATCTTCGGCCACAAGGTGGACCACGCGTCCGCAGGTCCGGCGCACAGGACCAAGGCGGTGCCGTCCTCGTCGTTCGAGACGATGCTGTCCACCGTGCCGACCTGGTTGCAGTCCTTGAAGTACGACTCGAAGCCTCGGTTCCGTTCGATCTCGACGAGCAGCACCGCGCCGGTGTTGGTGTCCGGCGGGCGTGCCCAGTCCCAGAAGCTCATGTGCGAGGAGTACGGCGTTGGCAGGCCGAGCGCGGGTCCGTAGCGCACGAGTGCTCCGGCCTCACCGTAGTTGCCGGTGAAGAGAGTCGCTCGGTCCGCAGATGGAATCTGGCCCCACGCACTCGCGACCGATGCCGCGAACGCCGGCCACCCGATCTGCTCGCCCTGCTCCTTGTTCACCGGGATCACGAAGTCGGCTGCTGAGGCCGGGAGGACCGGCAGTGTGAACGCGGCAGACGTCACGGCAGTCAGCACGAGAGCGACGACCGCCTGGGTTCGATTACGGTCGACCCAGCGCAAGGTCGGCTCGCAACCGGCCGCCACGAGAACGAGCAGCAGCGGTAGCGCGTAGTACGACTTCCCGCCGGTCACGAGCACGACAACGCACAACAACGGATACGCCAGCGCAACCGAACGGGCCCAGTGGAGCTGCCGCCCGATCCGCAGGAAGCCGGCCACCCACACCGGGACCAGAACCGGTGACAGCTGCAAGAGCTGGAGCGGGATGAACATGATCCGGTTCTCGGTGCCGTCGTCCTGGCTGATACCGCTCGCGACCGTGAGCTGCGGCCAGTCGTGCTGGAATTGCCAGAGCACGTTCGGCAACGCGATCAGACCCGCGACCGCGACGCCCGCGAGCAGCCACCAGGACCGCAGCACCTCGCGCGGTCCCACGATCAGCAGCGAGATGAGCAGCGCACCGACAGGCAGTATGACGAGGTACTTGTTCTCCAAGGCGATCCCGGCCGTCAGCCCGAGCGCGAGCCACCAGCGGCCGTCGCCGGTCCGCAGCAGCTTCACCGCGAACAGACCGATCAGCATCCAGGCCAGCAGGTCGTACGTCGCCGTGGAGACCATGTGCCCGACTCCGAGCACGAAGCCGGAGACTGCGGCGCAGACAGCCGCCAGGACCTGTCCGCGCCGTTCGCTGCCGAACTCTCGGGCGAGTAGGGCGACGACAACGATCGTGGCGACCGTGCTCAGCGTCGACAGCACCCGCAGCCCCATCACCGTGTCACCGAAGACAGCAGTCGAGACACGCGCGACGAACGGGGTCAGCGGCGGCTGGTCGACGTACCCCCAGCTGAGGTGCCGTCCGGCGACCAGGAAGTACAGCTCGTCGCGGTGGTAGCCGTAGCGTCCGGACAGCGCGGTCAGCACCGCACCACCGACCAGTGCGACGGCGATGACGGGACGGGCCGCGAACGCAGCCACCGATGGGCGGATCATGGCGGAATGGTCTCAGCCTGACCGGTGCGTCACTAGACGTCGCCGCGAGATGATTTGATATGTCAACCGGACAACTCCCGAGGGGACATCTGCCGTGGCCCTGCTGTACGAGCGGATCTGTGCTCACGTGCTGGAGCAGCTCCGCCGGGGTGCGCTGCGGCCGGGCGATCGGGTCCCGTCGGAGATGGAGCTGGCGGCGCAGTTCGCGGTCAGCCGGATCACGTCCAAGCGCGCCTTGGAGGTACTGCGGGAAGCCGGTCTGGTGGAGCGCATCCGCGGCAAAGGGACGTTCGTCGTACGCCGGCTCCCGGACCTCACCGATCTGACACTTCCGCTCCGTTCGAACCCACGGCGCGACGCGCGGTCGATCGCGTACATCGTGCCGTCGATGTCGGAGGCGTTCGGGCTGGACCTCCTCAACACGATCGAGGAGCGCTGCGCGGAGAACGGCGCACATCTGGTGGTACGGCGTACCCATGGGCGTCAGACCGACGAGGAGAAGGCTGTCGACTCGCTGGTGGCCACAGTGGACGGTCTGATCGTGTTCCCGGTGTACGGCGACTTCTACAACGCCAGCCTGCTGCGGCAGGTGCTCGACGGCTTCCCCGTGGTCCTGGTTGACCGTCATCTCTCCGGTATCCCGGTGTCCGCCGTCCTGACCGACAACGTGGCCGCCGCTCGGGCACTCACGGAGCGGCTGCTCGACCAGGGGCACGAACACATCGCCTTCGTGTCGCCGCCACCGGTGAACACGTCCTCCATCGAGGATCGCCTCGAGGGCTTCCGGTCCGCCTTCGCTGAACGCGGTCAGCCGCACGAGCTGATCAACCTGCGCAGCACGCTGCCCGGGTCGACCAGCACCGAGAGCGTCCGAGCGGATATGGACGCCATCCGGGTGTTCCGTGACCAGAGACCCGAGGTGACGGCGTACTTCGCCTGTGAGTACAACCTGGCCCGTATGGTCGACCGGGCGCTGGGCGGCGGCGACCATGTGGTGGCGTGCTTCGACTCACCGGGTGACTCCATCGGCGGACCGCCGTACCTGCACGTCCGGCAGAACCAGACGGAGATGGGCCGACGTGCTGTGGACCTCCTACTGGCACAGCTACGCAGCGAGCAGGTGCCGAACCTGTCTTACGTCCCGTTCGAGCTGATCGACGCCGAGACCTGACTTTCGGCAGTACGGCGCGCGCACTGCGACTGTGTAGCGTCTACGACCATGAAGTGGCGGCGCCTGGGGGACGTGGGTCTGTGGGCCGCGCTGAGCCTCCTGATGCTCGCGGAGAGTGGTGCACGGCACGACCCGTACTGGTTCCGTGCTGTCTGCCTCGCCGTACTGGCGTTTGCGGTCGTAGCGCGACGCAGGTGGCCACTGGTGGCTCTCGGCGTCGTGGCGTGGACGGAGATCGTTGTCCTCGCCTTCGCGCTCGGTACGACGAATGGCGTGCAGATCGCCCTGGTACCCGCGATCAGCCTGCTGAGCTACCTGGCCGGACGACGGGAGACGCAGCTCAAGCAGTTCGTCCTCCTGTGCAGTTGGTCGCTGCTCGGGATGCTCCTGCTCGCTCTGACGATGCGTAGGGGAGCTCAGGCGACAGAGGCGGTGCTGACGTGGCTCCTGTTGCTTCTGCTCGCACTACTGCTGGTCGTGCTGCCCTGGCTCATCGGCCGCTACCGCGCGCAGCAGGCGTTGCTGGCGACCGCGGGCTGGGAGCGCGCCGAGCGGATCGAGCGCGAGCAGCGGATGGAGATCGACCAGGAGCGCCTGCGTGAGAGGTCCCGGATCGCCGAGGACATGCACGATTCGGTCGGTCACGAGCTCAGCCTGATCGCACTGCGCGCAGCAGCCCTCGAACTCGACCCGTCCCTCCCGGAGGAGCACCGACGCGCCGCCGGTGCGCTACGCGAGTCAGCTGCCACAGCGACGGAGCGGCTCGGCGAGATCGTCGGCGTACTGCGTGATCAGGATGCACCGACCGTTCCGCACGACGAAACCGTGCGTGCGTTGGTGGAGCGAGCTGCTGAGTCCTGTCTGGCGGTGCAGCTGACCGAGGACGTCACCGGCGTACTGGCGCCGATGGTGGACCGGGCCGTGCACCGTGTGGTGCAGGAGTCGTTGACCAACGCGAGCAAACACGCACCTGGCGCGTCCGTGACAGTCAGCGTGTCTACGCACCAGGACGACGTACACGTGGAGGTTGTCGACACCGGGGCGCGTCAGCCGGTGGACACCCCGTCAGGAGGCCGTGGGCTCGACGGCCTGCGTGAACGCGTCCGGCTCGCTGGCGGCTCGTTCGCTGCGGGTCCACGACCAGATGGTGGTTTCCAGGTCACCGCCACCATGCCGCGCGCAGGTGGTCGACCAGAGCCGCCGACTGCCGCGGTGGAACGAGCCACGGTACGGCGGAGCGCACAGCGTGGCCTGATCACTGCCATTGCCGCGCCTGTACTACTAGGTGCGGTGGTCGGCGCGGTTGCCCTTGGCTACTACCTCGTCGCCGGCTACAGCGCGATCCTGCGACCCGCGCAGTACAACGGACTCGCCATCGGCCAGTCCGAGGCAGAGGTGGCGAAGGTGCTGCCCCGGATGCAGATGATCGACCCGCCGGGGGAGGGCTACCAGCCACCGGCCGGCTGGAGCTGCCGGTACTACCGGCCGGCCGCTCCGTTCTCGAGCAACTACGTGTACCGGCTGTGCTTCGCGGACGGCGCACTGGTCGCCAAGACCGTCGTACAGAGCGGTTCTGTCCCACCGACACCGGAAGGCAACTGATGATCAGGGTGATGCTCGCCGACGACGAGACGATGGTGCGGGCCGGTGTCCGCGCGATCCTCGCCACCGACGACGAGATCGAGGTCGTTGCCGAGGCAGCCGACGGCGTGGATGCCGTGGAGGCGGCACGGCGGCACCGGCCGGACGTCGCCGTACTGGACATCCGGATGCCGCGGATGGACGGACTCGCTGCCGGCGCAGAGATCCGGCGGACTGTCCCGGACACAGCTGTCGTCATCCTCACGACGTTCTCGGAGGACGCCTACATCGCCCGTGCGCTCGGCGACGGCGCGAGCGGGTTCCTGCTGAAGTCCGGCGACCCGCGGGAGCTGATCGCGGGGCTGAAGGCAGTGGCCGAGGGCGCCGCCTACCTGTCCCCGAAGGTCGCGCAGCGGGTGATCGCCGAGCTGAGCGCCGGGTCGGGCGGCGGTTCGATGGCGCGTGCGGCGGCCGCCAAGGAGCAGGTCGCCGTACTGACGCCCCGGGAGCTGGAGGTGCTCGGACTGGTCGGTGCCGGCCTGTCGAACGCCGAGATCGCCGGTCGGCTGTATCTCGTCGAGGGGACCGTGAAGGCCTATGTCAGCGCCGTGTTGCTGCGGCTGGGCGTGAAGAACCGGGTCCAGGCGGCGATCGTCGCCTACGAAGCCGGTCTGGTGACCGGCTGAGAGAGCGGATCTGGCCGCTTGGGGTCACCGGGACGCATGGCCTGGGCGAGCCTGGATACTGGTTGCCGAACCGTCATCGAACGCTCCGGGTGGTGACGTGGTGAGGACACCCGGTCATGGGATAGTGGACGCTCCCGGGGACCTCACCTCTCCGGACCACCCAGCAAGCCTCCAGGGGCCACCCGCCCCCTCGTACAGAATCGGGGATCCAGGTCGTGACCGACTCGCACAACTCCGGACAGCACAAGGACCGGGAAGCGGCGGCGGCCGAGGTCCGGAGAATGTGGCAGCCGACCCCCTCCTGGTCTCAGCCGGACCCTAACCAGACATCCGACGCCGAACCCGTCGAGGAAACCGAAGAGCAGGCTGACGCGCTCTCGCAGGAGTTCCCGGGCGACTCGTGGTCCGGACCGGCCGCCAAGCCCGCCGACCAGCCGGCGCCGTGGACCCAGCCGCAGGCGAGCGCGCCGACCCCGTCGTGGACGCAGCCGGCCGCCGACGCCGGTGCGGCGTCGTGGAGCCAGCCGGAAGAGCAGGACGACGAGGCGGCTCTCGAGGCCGAGCCAGCTGCCGACGACACTGCTGCGCCCGCCCAGGAGCCCGCCCAGCAGCCCACTCAGAGCAGCCCCGTGTTCGGTGGCTCGTCGTTCCACGGCTCCGGACAGGACCAGGCGGCGCAGCCGCAGAGCGCGCAGTTCCCGCCTGCCCAGCCTCCGCAGGCCGCTCCGGCGCCCCAGCCGGGACAGGGTGGTCAGCCGCTGTCGCCGGCCGCTCAGCACTTCTTCCCGCAGGGCGTCCCCGGTCAGCAGGCGCAGCAGCCGCAGCAGAATCTGTCGTACCGCGCCGACGAGCTGATCCAGGCGCTGCCGCTGCCGCGGGAGGCTCCGGCCGAGCGCGGTATGCGGAGCGTGCTGAAGCTGCGTCCGGGTAGCTCGGAGCGCTCCGAGCGGATCGCACGCGCGACGGCTGCGACGGCCTTCCGCCGTCCGGTGACGATCGTCGTGGCGAACCCGAAGGGCGGCTCGGGTAAGACGCCGACCACCCTGATGCTGGCCGGTGCGCTCGGTCAGGCCCGTGGTGGCGGTGTCGTCGCGTGGGACAACAACGAGCTGCGCGGCAACATGCACCTGCGCACCCACGACACGAACTCGCGGTCGACCGTCACGGACATGCTGCAGGCGATGCCGATGCTGACCCAGCCGGACGCCCGGCTCGGCGACGTCGCGGCATACCTGCGGCACCAGGTGGCCGGTCAGTACGACGTCCTGACGTCGGCGACCACGACGTACGCGCAGATCGAGGCCAAGGACTTCGACCAGATCCACCGCCTGCTGAGCCGGTTCTACAAGGTGCTCGTGATCGACACCGGGAACAACGAGGGCTCCAGCAACTGGCGCGAGGCGATGAAGGCGGCCGACGCCCTCGTCATCCCGATCAAGTGGAAGAGCCTGTCCTGCGCGGCCGCCGTGCAGATGCTGGAGGAGCTCGACAACCAGGGCCCGGAGGCGCAGCGGTTGATCCGCCGCGCGGTGATCGCGGTCTCGAACGGCCCCGGCGACGTGAACAAGGAGGTCGAGAAGCAGCTCCGGCCGTACTTCGAGTCCCGCGCGGCCGCCGTCGTCGACATCCCGACCGACATGCACGTCGCCGCCGAAGGCCCGCTCGACCACTCCGCGCTGCAGCCCGCCACCCGCCGCGCTGCCCTGGACCTGGCAGCGCGAGTCTCCGAACAGATCACCACCGCCCTCAACACCCCTCGCTGACGGCGTCGGCGTCGAGCTGGGGCTCACGCTCGACCTGAGGTTCAGGCTTGCGGAGGCGGTGGCGGACCAGTTCGACGATCACCGTGACCGCCAGGGCGAGGCCGATGCCGAGGACGACACCCTTGAGCGGGTTGTCCTCGAAGGCCTTGCCGCCGATGTAGCCGACGAGGGTGCAGTACATGCCCCAGCTGACGGCGGCGAGGGCGGCGTACGGCGTGAAGCGGCGCAGGGGGAAGCGGACCGAGCCCATGGTCAGCGTGACCGCCGTACGGCCGCCGGGGACGTAGCGGGCGACGACCAGGACCAGGCCGCCGCGTTCGGCCAGCGCTCGCCGCGCCCACAGCACGGCGGCGTGGCGTTTGGTTCCTGGTTTCACGCGGTCGAGCAGGCGGCCGCCGGCGCCGCGGCCGAGGGCGTACGAGACGTGGTCGCCGAGGAACGCGCCGATCGCCGAGACCACGATCACGGCGTACAGGTTCGGCTCGCCGGTGGCCGCGGCGAACACGCCGGCGGTGACGACCAGGGTCTCGCTCGGGATCGCCGGGAAGAACCCGTCCAGCGCGGCGAAACCCCACAACGCGAGGTAGATCCACCACGAGGACATCAGTTCGTCGGCGAAGTGCAGGATGGCGTCACTCATACCCAAGAACCTAGAAATGCAGGCACCACCGGCACATCGGACGAGCGGCTGGTCCCGACCCCTACTTTCGTCAGGTGTGTCGATACCATCTGTCCGTGGCCGGTAATCAGCCGGTCGAGAGCCTGAGGAGTGAACGTGTCGGAAGTCAAGGTCCACCTGATCGGCGTCGAGGGCGAGGCTGAGCGGAGTGTGACCGAGACGACGACGATCGGGGAGCTGTTCGCCGGGATCTTCGGCCAGGACCGCTCCGCCATCGCCGCCCGGGTCAACGGTGAGCTGCGGGACCTGTCCCGGGTGGTCGCCGACGGCGACGAGATCGAGCCGGTCAAGGCGGCGTCGGAGGACGGCCGGGCGATCATCCGGCACTCGACCGCGCACGTCCTCGCGCAGGCGGTGCAGGACCTGTTCCCGGAGGCCAAGCTCGGCATCGGCCCGCCGGTCGAGAACGGGTTCTACTACGACTTCGACGTACCGACGCCGTTCACGCCGGAGGACCTGACCAAGCTCGAGAAGAAGATGCAGCAGATCATCAAGGAGCGGCAGCGGTTCAGCCGCCGAGTGGTCTCCGACGACGACGCGCGCGCTGAGCTGTCCCAAGAGCCCTACAAGCTCGAGCTGATCGGCATCAAGGGCTCCGCGGCGGACGCGGCCGAGGGCGCGAGCGTCGAGGTCGGCGGCGGCGAGCTGACGATCTACGACAACGTCCGGCGTGACGACAGCGTCGCCTGGAAGGACCTGTGCCGCGGCCCGCACGTCCCCGCCACGGGATACCTGGGCAACTTCAAGCTGATGCGTACGGCGGCGGCATACTGGCGGGGGAGTGAGAAGAACCCCCAGTTGCAGCGGATCTACGGCACCGCGTGGGAGTCGCGCGACGAGCTGAAGGCGTACCTGACCCGTCTCGAGGAGGCCGCCAAGCGCGACCACCGCAAGCTGGGCACCGAGCTCGACCTGTTCAGCTTCCCGGACGAGATCGGCTCCGGCCTCGCGGTGTTCCACCCGAAGGGCGGCGTGCTGCGGAAGGTGATGGAGGACTACTCGCGCCAGCGGCACGTGGAGGACGACTACGAGTTCGTCTACTCGCCGCACATCACCAAGGGCCAGCTGTTCGAGACCTCCGGTCACCTGGACTGGTACGCCGACGGCATGTACCCGCCCATGCACCTGGACGAGGAGCGCGGCGCGGACGGGCAGATCCGCAAGCAGGGCCAGGACTACTACCTGAAGCCGATGAACTGCCCGATGCACAACCTGATCTTCGCGGCCCGTGGCCGGTCGTACCGGGAGCTGCCGCTGCGGCTGTTCGAGTTCGGTACGGTCTACCGGCTGGAGAAGTCCGGCGTCGTGCACGGCATGACCCGCGCCCGTGGCTTCACGCAGGACGACGCACACATCTACTGCACCCGTGAGCAGATGCGCGACGAGCTGCGCAACCTGCTGAACTTCGTGCTCGGCCTGCTCGCCGACTACGGCCTGGACGACTTCTACCTCGAGCTCTCCACCAAGAACCCGGACAAGTTCGTCGGTTCCGACGAGGTCTGGGAGGAGGCCACCGAGACGCTCCGGGAAGTTGCCGAGGGCTCCGGTCTCGACCTGGTCCCGGACCCGGGCGGCGCCGCGTTCTACGGCCCGAAGATCTCCGTCCAGGCCAAGGACGCGATCGGCCGAACCTGGCAGATGTCGACGATCCAGCTCGACTTCAACCTGCCGGAGCGGTTCGAGCTCGAGTACACCGCGCCGGACGGCTCCCGGCAGCGGCCGGTGATGATCCACCGGGCGCTGTTCGGCTCGATCGAACGGTTCGTCGCGGTGCTGACCGAGCACTACGCCGGCGCCTTCCCTCCGTGGCTCGCGCCGGTCCAGGTGATCGGCATCCCGATCACCGACGGGCACGTGGACTACCTGTTCGAGATCGCCAAGCAGCTGAAGGCGCAGGGGATCCGGGTCGAGGTCGACGCGTCCGACGACCGGATGCAGAAGAAGATCCGGAACGCCCAGAAGGCCAAGGTGCCGTACATGCTGATCGCCGGCGACGACGACATGTCGGCCGGTTCGGTCTCCTTCCGGTACCGCGACGGCACGCAGAAGAACGGCGTACCGATCGCCGACGCCGTGGCCGAGATCGTCGAGTCCGTACAGAAGCGCGTTCAGGTATGACGGACACCCCCGACTCGCCGTACTCGCCTGAGGAGTTGGCGCGGCAGGACGGGGTCGGGGTGCCCGATCCGTTCATGCGGTTGTGGACGCCGCACCGGATGGCCTACATCGAAGGGGAGAACAAGCCGACCAGCTCCGAGGCCGGCGCGGGCTGCCCGTTCTGCCGGTTGCCGGGGCTGCCGGACGCGGATGCGCTGATCGTGCATCGCGGCGAGTCGGCGTACGCCGTCCTGAATCTGTACCCGTACAACCCGGGTCACCTGATGGTCGTTCCGTACCGGCACGTCGCCGACTACACCGAGCTGACCGACGCGGAGGTCGCCGACGTCGCGACGCTGACCCAGCAGGCGATGCAGGCGGTCCGCACGGTGTCGGGAGCGCACGGCTTCAACATCGGCATGAACCAGGGCGAGATCGCCGGCGCCGGTATCGCCGCCCACCTCCACCAGCATGTGGTCCCGAGGTGGGCCGGCGACACCAACTTCATGCCCGCGATCGCCCACACGAAGGTCCTGCCCCAACTCCTCCCGGACACCCGCGCTCTGCTCGCGAAGTCCTGGCCCTGAGGACCAGAAAGTTCAGCGTAAGAACAAAGGAAGCATCGGGTCGACGAGGTTGGTGAGCGCGGCCAGGGTGACCTCGCGTGGTGGGTTGGTCAGGGCGGTGACGCGGACGACCCGGCGGCCCTGGCGGAAGACGAGTTCGCCGGCCTCGGGGAGGTAGTAGCCGGGCTGCCCGATCGGTGCGAACCGTGGCGGCGGCACCCGCTGCGCTTCCGGGATCGTCGGCTGGTCGAACGCCTCCACGATCGACACGGTCGCGTCGTACGTTCCCCAGACGCACGTCAGCGCGCCCTTCACCCGATAGTCCCGCCGCAACTGCACCTGCAGCCGGATGAACCGCTCGGCCGCCGAGGTCGACAGCTGACACGTCGCGTCCGACTGCCGCGCCGGTCGCAAACTACGGGGTACGGCGTCCTGCGCGGCCACCGCGATCGCGACCGCCTTCACGCGGTCGATCCCGTCCGCCGTACTGCGGTCGATCCCACCCGCCGGCGTGACCCGGACCGCGCGGTCGCCGGCGTGGAACACGAGCCGTGATTCGCCGATCAGAGCCTCCGGTCCGAGCTCCGGCAGCGATTCGACGCCCCCGGCGCCGTTCATCAGCCGGCTGAGCGAGTCCGGCTGACTCGGCAGCGCGCTCACCCCGATCGTCACGGGCCGGTCCTCGAGGAGCAGCGTGCACAGGTCCATGGCGGGGAGGCCGCCGTCGTTCCAGGCGTTCGGCTTCGCGGTCACCGGGATCCGGAGCTGGGCGGTCAGCGTGCGCGTGATCGCCGTACACACCTGTGGTCCGGGCGCTCCCGCCGTACCGTCGAGGCCCTCGGCCTGCTGGGGAGAAATGCTGGTGGGGACGATCACAGAGGGCGGGAGAGGGACCGGAGCCGTGCCGTTCGCGCGCTGGGCGACCGAGCAACCGCCGGCAACAAGCAGGAGGACGAGCGCGCCACCGAGCTGTCCGAGACGCATGGCGGTCACCTCCTCACCCTCCAGCATCCCCCGTGCGAAGGCCCCGCGCAGGCCGAAACCCGTGCCTTGTCACCTGATCAGCATCTGCGTGAACTACGATCGCGTCGCCATGCTTAACAGATTCCGGCAGTTCTGGACCAAGGTGATCACGCCGATCGCCACCCTCCTGCTCAAGCTCGGCGTGAGCGCCGACGTGGTCACGCTGGTGGGCACCATCGGTGTGTCCGCCGGGGCGCTGATCTTCTTCCCGCGCGGCCAGCTGTGGATCGGCGTACTGGTCATCACCCTGTTCGTCTTCTCGGACCTGATCGACGGCCATATGGCCCGCACGTCGGGGACGTCGTCGAAGTGGGGCTCGTTCCTCGACTCGACGCTGGACCGGATCGCCGACGGCGCGGTCTACGGCGGCTTGGTGATGTTCTACGCGAACTCGCGGGCCGGCGACTCGACCCTGATGGCGGCCGTGACGCTGTGGGCGCTGTTGATGGGCGCGGTCACGTCGTACGCGCGGGCCAAGGCGGAAAGCCTCGGGCTGAAGGCGAGCGGCGGGCTCGCCGAGCGCGCGGACCGCCTGGTGTTCACGCTGATCCTCGCGTTCTTCTCGGACGTGTTCAACCTGCCGATCCTGCTGGAGATCGTGATCTGGTACGTCGCCGCGGCGAGCACGATCACCGTTGTGCAGCGGTCGCTGTCGGTGCGTAAGCAGGTCCTGGCCGACCCGGCGAACGCAGGCCTGGACACCCCGCCGTCCCCGCCGTCTCCGCCCTCGGGGCCGAAGACCGACTGACGATGGAAGGTCTGCGGCAACGGGCGGTCGATCTGGCCTTCGCGCTCGCCTGGACGCTGGTACGACGCCTGCCTGAGCGCACCGTCGCGTGGCTGTTCCAGCGGGCCGCGGACCGCACGTTCCGCCGCAACGGCCGCGGCGTACGGCGACTGCGCGGCAACCTGGCCGTAGTACGTCCAGACGCGAGCGAGGCCGAGGTCGACGAGCTCACGCACGCCGGGATGCGGTCGTACCTGCGCTACTGGCAGGAAGCGTTCCGCCTGCCCGAGTGGTCCGACGAGCAGATCGTCGGCCGGGTCCGGACGGTCAACGAGAAGCTGCTGCGGGACGCGTACGCCGCCGGGCAGGGCGTCATCTGCGCACTGCCGCACCTGGCGAACTACGACCACGCGGGCGCCTGGGCCGGGCTGACCGGGATGCCCGTGTCGACGGTCGCGGAACGCCTGCAGCCGGAGTCGCTGTTCGACCGCTTCATCGCGTACCGGAAGAAGCTCGGTATGGAAGTCCTCCCGCTGACGGGCGGTGACGACGACGTCACCGGCGTACTGGCGGATCGTCTGCGGGCCGGGGGATTCGTGTGCCTGGTCGCCGACCGGGACCTGTCCGAACGCGGTGTCCCGGTCACGTTCTTCGGCCGGCCGTCGAGGATGCCGGCCGGACCGGCTGCGCTGAGTCTGAAGACCGGCGCACCGCTGATCCCGGCGACGCTGCACTACGACGGCCCGGATCTCGTCATCACCTTCCACGACGCGGTCGATCCGGACGGCGGCGCGGCGGCGATGACCCAGCGATGCGCCGACGCCTTCGCGATCGGGATCGCCGAGCACCCGCAGGACTGGCACATGCTGCAACGCATCTTCCTCGACTAGCGCGAGAATCGTGGTATGAGGATCGGCGTGGTCTGCCCGTACTCGCTGGGTACGCCCGGCGGAGTACAGAACCACGTCCGCGACCTCGCCGAGGCGCTGCTGTCCCTGGGCCATGAGGTGTCGGTCCTGGCCCCGGTCGACGACGCGTCTCCAGGCAGCGCGATCCCGCCGTACGTCGTCTCGTCCGGAAGGGCTGTCGGCGTGCCGTACAACGGGTCGGTCGCCCGCGTGACGTTCGGTCCGCGTACGGCGGCGCGTGTGAAGAGCTGGCTCGCGGACGGGAACTTCGACGTCGTCCACGTGCACGAGCCGACCACGCCGAGCGCGTCGATCATCGCGCTCTGGTCCGCGGACGGGCCGTTCGTCGCCACGTTCCACACCTGGCAGGTCCGGTCCCGGGCGATGAGCGTGGCGTCCAGCCTGCTCCGGCCGGCGCTCGAGAAGATCGACGCCCGGATCGCGGTGTCCGAGAACGCCCGCTCGATGATGGTGCAGCACATTGGCGGCGAGGCCGTGGTGATCCCGAACGGGCTCTACACCGCCCGGTTCAAAGGCAGCCCGCGCCCGGAGTGGATGGGCGAAGACGGCACGATCAGCTTCCTCGGTCGGTTGGACGAGCCGCGCAAGGGCCTCGGCGTGCTGATGGACGCCGTGCCGGCCTTGGTCGCCGAGCGTCCACGGTTGAAGATCCTGGTCGCGGGATCCGGACAAGCTGATGAAGCTCTGCGGCGGCGGTATCGAGACAACGTCCTGTTCCTGGGCGCGATCGACGACGAGGCGCGGGCCGACATGCTGGCCGGCTCGGACGTGTACGTCGCTCCGCATCTCGGCGGCGAGAGCTTCGGCATCGTCCTGCTGGAGGCGATGGCTGCGGGTGCGCCGGTGCTGGCGAGCGACCTGCCCGCGTTCCGGCACGTGCTGGAGGGCGGGCAGCTGGGGGAGTTGTTCGAGCCCGGGAACGCCGGAGAGCTCGCTGCCCGTGCCCTCAGGCTGCTACGTCGGCCCGATGAGCGAGAGCAGCTCAGGTCCGTCGGGTTGGCCGCCGTACCGAAGTACGACTGGTCCGTTCTGCTGCCGGAGCTCCTGTCTGTCTACGAGCTGGTGGCTAGACCAGCTTCGCGTGGACGGCCTTGATCTCGTCCAAGTCGCCGGACTGCGGCTGCCACGGCAGCACCAGCGGGTCGGTCGGGTAGCGGGGGATCACGTGCAGGTGGGTGTGGAAGACGGTCTGCCAGGCGTCCGGGCCGATGCAGCTGAGCAGGTTCGCGCCGGTCGCGTCGTCGAGGCGCTCGATGACGCGGCCGATCAGCGACTGGGCGAGCAGGGTCGCGGCCATGAGGTCCTCGGGAGCGGCTTCGCGGAGATCGGTCGAATGGACGCGCGGGACGACCAGCAGGTGGCCGGGCGTCGCCGGCGCGATGTCCATGAACGCGATCGCCCCGTCGGTCTCGGCGACCCGCGTGGAGGGAATGGTGCCGGCCACGATCCCGCAGAAGATGCAGTTCTCGCTCATCGGCACAGGCTATACACTGCGCGAGCTGGACCTCTGCCCAAGTGCACCTGGAGCCCGATGCCGGACGAACTCCTGCGCCCGACCGTCGGCGCCGGCGTGGACATGTCGGCGCGCCCGTGGCGCCTGATGTCCCAGACGTACGTCGCGTTCTTCGGCGGTGTGCTCGCGTCCACCGCCGTGGCCTACCTGAACGCGGGCCGGCTCGGCGTCGACGCCGCCAAGCGCCGGCTGATCCTGCTGACCGGTCTCGTCGGCCTGCTCGCGGTGATCGGCGTGTTCGTCCTGCTGTACGACGACTCCGGTACGTCGGGAATCCGGGTGATCATCCGCGTCGTCGCCGTACTGTGCTGCCTGGTCCAGCTGCGGCTGCAGCGCCCGATGGATCGTGCGTTCCAGCTGCGCGGCGCGGACTACGAATCCCTGTGGGGCGTGGGGATCGGGGTGGCGGTCGGAGCCGCGATCGCTGAGGTCATGATCCTCGTCCTGGTGTGGGTGCTGCTGTGAACGAACCGAGTGAGGCCCGGCTGCGGATGGCCGCGCACTGGCTGCAGATCGGCCGCCCCGAGCGCGTGCTCGACGAACTGCAGGGGCTGTCCGGCGATGCAGCCGTGGACTACCGCGCGTACCTGTTCCGCGGTGCCGCCCTGCATGCGTTGGACCGGGACGCCGAGGCGGTCGACGTACTGCGGGACGGCCTCGCCCAGCACGGGCCGTTCCCCGCGATGCTCCACGTCCTCGGGTCCGCGCTGCGGTCAGAGGGTCGTCTGCCCGAGGCCGAGGCCGCGTTCCTGCAGGGCCTGAGCCTCGACCCGAACGATCCGGATCTCCTGCTCGGGTATGCCCACGTGTGCCTGGCGGCCGGGCAGGCCGAGAAGGCCAGCGCTCTGGTCGAGCGTGCCGCGTCGCACGCGCCCGAGAGTGTTGCGGTGTCGGCTGCCCGCGCGCAGGTGGCGTTCGCGCTCGGCAAGGACCGCGACATGCACCGGCACAGCACCGAGGCGTTGTCGCACGACCCCGAGGACCCGAACGCGCGGGCCTTGCACGGTACGGCGTCCATGCTGACCGGTGACTCGCGCGCCGGATACAACTCACTGCGATCCGCCGCCGCAGCGCAACCGGGTGACGCGGACCTGCGTGCTGCTGCCCGCGAGGCCAAGCTGTTCAACCATCCGCTGATGCTTCCGCTGCGCCCGTTCGCCCGCATCAACCCGCTGATCGTCTGGGTCGGCGCAGTCGCGATCATCTACGGCCTCCGCGCCGCCGGGCTCGCTCCGCTGTCCTTCGCCTTCGCCATGGTCTGGCTGGCCTTCTGCGTCTACTCCTGGGTGGTCCCACCGCTGGTCCGCCGCTGGATCAACAGGAAATGGGGATCATGAGTAACGACCGCATCGAGGCGCTCCGGAAAGCGGTCGACGCGGCGCCGGACGACGTACTGCTGCGGCTCGTGCTCGCGGAGTCGTTGGCCGCGGACGGCGAGATCGAGGAGGCGCTCGACCAGTACGTCGTACTGCTGGATCAGCACGGTCTGCCCGACGACCAGTTCGTGCCTGTCGGTGAACTGGCCGCGGCGAACGGGCGACTCGCCCTGCTGCGGAACCTGCTCGAAGCGGCTCGTCAGCGCGGCGTCGTCGAGGGGACCGGGCGGCTGCAGCAGCTCGTGGACGGCATGATCGCCGAGCGCAGCGGCGTACGGATCAAGGTCGGCCCGGAGGACGAGCAGGACCCGCTGATCCCGGACACGCCCAAGGAGACCACCACCTTCGACCAGGTCGGTGGGATGGAGGAGATCAAGCGGGTGATCCACCGGATGGTGATCCTCCCGCTGAGCCGCCCGGAGCTGTACGAGAAGTACGGGCGGAAGTCCGGCGGCGGTGTGATGCTGTACGGCCCGCCTGGCTGCGGGAAGACGCTGCTGGCGCGTGCGACCGCGGGGGAGTGTGGGCTGCCGTTCATCAACGTCCGGATCGAGGACGTGATGGACCCGTACCTCGGGGTCTCCGAGCGCAACCTGCACGCCGCGTTCGAGCGGGCCCGCGCCAACGCGCCGTGCGTGCTGTTCCTCGACGAGCTGGACGCGCTGGCCTTCGCGCGGCACAAGCACGGCGGATCCGAGGCACGCCGGCTGGTCGACGTACTGCTGCAAGAACTCGACGCGATCGGCTCCGAGAACGAGGGCCTGCTGGTACTCGCCGCGACCAACGCGCCGTGGGACGTCGACGAGGCGATGCTCCGCCCCGGCCGTTTCGACCGGGTGATCTTCGTACCGCCGCCGGACGAATCGGCCCGCGCCGACATCCTGTCCGTGCTGACGAAGGAGGTCCCGGCCGACGGCCTCGACCTCAAGGCGCTGGCCGCGCAGACCGCGATGTTCAGTGGCGCCGACCTGCGCGCGCTGATCGAGCGCGGCGTCGACAAGGTGATCGACGAGGCGCTCTCGAGCGGTGGCGAGCCGCCCCTCGCGATGGGACACCTCGCCGACGCGCTGACCGCGGTGAAGCCGTCGACGCTCGACTGGCTGCACCGCGTGCGCTCGTACATCGAGTTCGCCAACCAGAGCGAGCGCTACGACGACGTGGCGGCGTACCTCAAGTCCCGCGACGTACGCCGCCGCCTGAGCTAACTCATTTCAGCCTCGACGCTGCGGACTCCGGCATCGCCTCGTCAGGAACCGTCCAGGTCGCAACCCATCAGCTCGCCCCGTCGCCGTCCCGCCGCCCGCGCAGCGCGCCCGGACGTCCGCGTAGGCCCCAAACCGGTTTGGGGAGGAATGTCTGCCCGGGTCGGGAGATGGGGCTCCCCGGTTGGTGCGCAGACGTTTCCCAAACCGGTTTGGGGAGGAATGCCTGCCCGGGTCGGGAGGTGGGGCTCCCCGGTTGGTGCGCAGACGTTTCCCAAACCGGTTTGGGGAGGAACGCCTGCCCGGGTCGGGAGGTGGGACTCCCCGGTTGGTTGGCAGGCTCCTCCCCGAACTGGTTTGGGGAGGAGTGCCTCGGTGGGGGACGAGGTATTAACTCACTTCAGTCTGGACGCCGCGGACTCCGGCATCGCCTCGTAGCGGGAGAACTCGCGGCTGAACGACGCTGCGCCGTGGGACAGTGAGCGGAGGTCGATGGAGTAGCGGGTGATCTCCACCTGCGGTACTTCGGCCTTCACCAGCGTCCTGTTCTCGCCGACCTTGTCGGTGCCGAGCAGCCGCCCGCGACGCCCGGACAGGTCGCTCATCACCGCGCCGACCAGATCGTCGGGCACCAGGACCGACACCAGATCCACCGGCTCCAGCATCGCGACCCGGGACGCGGCGGCCGCCTCGCGGAGCGCCAGCCCACCGGCCATCTGGAACGCCATGTCGGACGAGTCGACGCTGTGCGCCTTCCCGTCGCGCAGCGTGACCCGGATGTCGACCATCGGGTACCCGGGCCCGACGCCCTTCTCCATCTGCGCCCGGACGCCCTTCTCGACGCTTGGGATGAACTGCCGCGGCACCGCACCGCCGACCACCTTGTCGACGAACTCGAATCCCGACCCTTGCGGCAGCGGCTCGACCTCGATGTCACAGACGGCGTACTGACCGTGCCCGCCGGATTGCTTCACGTGCCGCCCGTGGCCCTTGGCCGGGCCGAGGAACGTCTCCCGCAGCGGCACCCGCAGCTCGACGGTGTCCACGGTCACGCCGTACCGGTTCGCCAGCGCGTCCAGTACGACGTCCGAGTGCGCCTCGCCCATGCACCACAGCACGATCTGGTGGGTCTCCGGGTTCTGCTCGATCCGCAGCGTCGGGTCCTCGGCGGCCAGCCGTTGCAGCCCGGCACCGAGCTTGTCCTCGTCGGTCTTCGCATGCGCCTGTACGGCGATCGGCAGCAACGGCTCCGGCATATTCCACGGCCTGAGCAGCAGCGGATCCGCCTTGTCGGAGAGCGTGTCACCGGTTTCCGCGCGGGTCAGCCGGCCGATCGCGCACAGGTCTCCGGCGATCACCTGCCCCGCCGGGCGCTGCGTCTTGCCGATCGGGAACGACAGCGTGCCGATCCGCTCGTCCTCGTCGTGGTCCTCGTGCCCGTGCGACTGACCGTTGTGGTCACCGAAGAAGGACGTGAAATGGCCCGACACGTGAACCGTCGCGTCGGGCCTGATGGTGCCGGAGAACACCCGCACCAGGCTGACCCTCCCGACGTACGGGTCCGACGTCGTCTTCACCACCTCGGCGAGCACCGGGCCGGCGGTGTCGCACGTGAGGCCCTTGCGGGCGACGCCGTGCGGGGTGAAGACCTCCGGGAGCTTGTGCTCGAGTGGCGACGGGAAACCGCTGGTGATCACCTCAAGCAGCTCCAGCGTGCCGACCCCGGAGGCGCTGCAGACCGGGATCACCGGGAAGAACGAGCCCCGCGCGACCGCGCGCTCGAGGTCCTCGATCAGCACCTTCTGGTCGATCTCCTCGCCGCCGAGGTAGCGGTCCATCAACGACTCGTCCTCGGACTCCTCGATGATCCCCTCGATCAGCGTGCCGCGCAGTTCCTCGATCTCGCCGGCGTACGACGGGTCCGGATCCGCAGTCGACCGTTTGCCGCCGGTATATCCGAAGTACGACTGGGAGAGGAGCCCGATGAGCCCGTCACCAGCGGGCAGGTAGAGCGGCAGCACCTTGTCGCCGAACGCGGTCTGCGCCGTGGAGAGCGCATTCTGGTAGTTCGCCCGGGCGTGGTCGAGCTTCGTGATCACGACCGCGCGCGGCATCCCCACCTGGTCGCACTCCTGCCAGACCGTCCGGGTCGGCTCGTCGACGCCCTCGCTCGCCGAGATCACGAACAGCGCACAGTCGGCGGCGCGGAGTCCGGCCCGCAGTTCACCGACGAAATCGGCGTACCCGGGCGTGTCGATCAGGTTGATCTTGACCTTCCCCTGGCCGCCGTCGTGCGGCAGCGAGGCGAGCGACAGGCCCACCGAGCGCTGCTGCCTGATCTCGGCGTCGTCGAAGTCGCACACCGTGGTTCCGTCCAGGACGGTGCCGGGTCTGTTCAGGACTCCGGAGGCCACCAGCAGGGCCTCGACGAGGGTGGTCTTGCCGGAGCCCGACGGGCCGACCAGGACCACGTTGCGGATGGCGGCCGGACTGTCCACAGCGGGCGCGGCTCCGGTGCCTTGGGAAGTGTTCGTCTTGTCTGCCATGACGTTCCTCCTGGTCCACCCACGATTCCCCTAACCGACACTTCGCACAAGGCCCATCAGCTCGCGGATTCGTGTCGGCCCGGCAACCCCCGGACCCCGGCCCTCGATAGGGTCCGGGCATGCGTAGGGCACTCGGGGTAGTCATCAGTACGTTGGTCGCCGTTCTGGCGCTGGCCGGGTTCGCCGTACCGGCAAGCGCCCGTACGGCGGACACCGGCGACGAGATCAGGAACTTCAGGATCGCCTACACCGTCTCTGCCGAGGGTGTGCTGCACGTCGAGGAGACGATCGACTACCACTTCGCGGAGTCCGGGCGGCACGGGATCTACCGGGATCTGGTCACCCGCGAGCCCTACAAGGACGACGACTCCAAGGACCAGGAGTACCAGGTCTCGAACGTCGAGGTCTCGTCCCCGAGCGGCGCCCCGGACGAGTTCACCGTCGACACGTACGAGGGGAACAAGGGCCGGTACGGCGAGTTGCAGATCAGGATCGGCTCCGCGAACGAGACGATCCCCGGCACCGAGGCGACGTACAAGATCACGTACGACGTGCGCGGCGCGCTGCGGCACTTCGACGACCACAGCGAGCTGTACTGGGACGCCACCGGCAGCGCGTGGGACGCGGTGATCGACCAGGTCACGGTCAACGTCGAGGTCCCGCAGGGCGTGACCAAGACCGAGTGCTTCCTGGGTACCGCCGGATCGAATCGGACGTGCCCGCAGAAGTCGGTCGTCGGGCAGAAGGGCGTGTTCGGCGCGTCGCAGCTGGACCGCGCCGAGCAGCTGACGATCGTGGCCGGAATCACCGCGGGCGCCGTCCAGAACGACACCCCGATCCTGGTCGACCCGCCGAGCTGGCTGGAGCGTAACGGGGTGTCCTGGCTCCAGCTGATCGGGTCCGGCATCGCGACCGTGGTCGCCTTCGTGCTCGCCGCGCTCTACTCGAGGTTCGGCAACAAGGACCAGCGGTACGCCGGGATGCCGCCGGGAGCGTTCCCGCCGGACGGGGTCGTCGCGCAACCGGTGAAGGACGAGCTCACCGAGGACCAGATCCCGGTCGCGTTCGCGCCGCCGCGGATCCCGGTCGCCGAGGGCGGTCTGCTGATCGACGCGAAGGCGAACACGACCGAGACGGCCGCGACGCTGATCGACCTGGCGGTGCGCGGCGGCGTACGGATTGACAACGACGGTTCGACGCAGAAGGCTGTGCTGCTCAACCCGGCGGCCGCGACAGCACCGCATGAGCAGGCGCTGATGCTCGGCCTGTACCCGGGGCTGCAGCCCGGCACGGAGGTGCTGCTCGAGCGCGGTGCGGTGGGTGACAACACCATGCGGCACGCGCACAACGAGATGATCAAGGCGCTCCGTGACCAGGTGAAGGCTCGCGAGTGGTACCTGCGGATGCCGCGGGCCGGTGGCGGCTCGGCGTTCAAGAACGGCTTCGGCTGCGCCTGTATGGCGATGATCGCGATCTGGGTCGTCGGCGCCGGCCTGATGGGTACCGTGGTCAGCGCCGCGACCGGCGGCTTCGGCCGGGCGGTGGTCGTCGCGGTGCCGGTGATCGCGGTCATCGTTGCCATCGGCATCTGGATCGCGATCCGGGGCCGTGGGCAACGAAACCCGGCCGGCCGCGCGGTCGCGGACCAGCTGATCGGCTTCCGGAAGTACTTGGCCACGGCCGAGGCGGACCAGTTGCGCTTCGAGGAGGGCGAGGACATCTTCTCGAAGTACTTGCCCTGGGCAATCGCCTTCGGTCTCGCGGACCGCTGGCAGAAGGTATGCGAGCAGCTCGTCGCCGCCGGCCGCATCACACCCGACCCGTACTGGTACTCCGGACCGTCGTACTACAGCTCCGGCTGGACCGCGGGTGCGGTCGGCGCGACCGTCGCGAGCAGCTTCGACCCGCCGCCCACGCCGTCGAGCTCCGGCGGTGGCGGCGGCAGCTCGTCCGGTTTCAGCGGCGGTTCCTCCGGCGGCGGTGGCGGCGGCGGAGGCGGCGGGAGCTGGTAGCTCAGGTCAGACCGCTCCGCCCGCGGCGGTGGGAGCCGTGGGGTCGGTGCCGGCGGTGCCGACCACCTCGCGGGCCAGGAAGTCCTCGAGGTGGAAGAGGTTGTCGCCGGCGCGCTTGGCGACGTTGACCAGGGTGTTCATGGCCGCGACCTCCTCGACCTGCTCCTTGAGGAACCACTGCATGAACTGCTCACCGATGTAGTCGCTCTCGTCGCGGGCCGTGCGCGCGAGCATCTCGATCTGCTTGGTGACCGTGATCTCCTGCGCCAGCGCGAGCTCGAGCGGCTCCAGCGCGGTCTTGAAGTCCGACTCGACCTCGCCGACCGACGGGATGTGCGGCCGGATGTCCTTGTCGAGCAGGTACTGGACCATCATCATCGCGTGGTTGCGCTCTTCCAGTGACTGCTTGTAGAAGTGCGCGGCCAGCTGCGGCAGGTCCTGGTCGTCGAACCAGACAGCGACCGCCACATACTGCTGTGCGGCCGTGAATTCGTTACGGATCTGTTCCTGCAGGAGTTTCTCGTACGTGCTCATTGCGTCAATCTAACGGCCATCCGGCGAATCCACACCCTTGGCGAGCCTGACCTAACCGGCGCGTTTCCGTCCCAGTTCGACGATCTCGGTACCGCCGCCGGGCAGGCCGATGCGCACCGTCGTACCGTCCACGGCCACATCGATGCCCTCGGCAAGGGCTTCCGGCCGGAGGGCGTCGCGGGTCAGCAGTACGGCGTTCACGAGCACCAACGGCTCCCCGTGATGCGGTGCCGTCAGGTACGGCGTCGCCGAGTGCACGCCGAACGGGTTGACCCCCACCGCACGATGCACACCCGCCGTGTCGTAGCCGTGCAACCCAACCACGGCCGACACCAACCCGTCCGCGTTCCGCGCAGCAGCAGCAGCAGTCGGCGCCGCCGACTCCGCCCCCGTGCTGGCGGTTGCCTCTGGCAAGGAGCCGCCGGCGACGGCGTAGCCGCCGCTGCGGACCAGCGCGCCCTCCGGACCCTCGACCAGCGCGCACCGAATCTCCCAGCCGTTCCACACGATCGACGCGATCTCGATCGCCCACGGCCCGTCCTCCCCGAGCCACGCGTTGTGCCAGGACGACGCCGTACGGCCGTCGACACCCAGCCGCCGGATCCGCCCCCGCCCACTCGCTGCGCTATCGGTCGAGACCAACGAGATCAGGTTGTCGATCCCCGGCTCACTGTCCGACAGATCCGGGCCGGCGTGGTTCGCATACGCCAGCCGGTTGTAGTGCGGATCACCCGCCAGCTCCACACCCTGCGGCTCGGTCACTGGAGCGTGGTCCGCGCCGTGGTTCACCAGTTGCACCACCTGGTCGTGACGGCTCGCGTGCACGATCCACCCGGGCTCCGGCATCGCGCGGAGCTGATCCGCGTCGTCGAGCGCAATCGAGTCCTCCGGGTCCGCCCACACCGGGTGCTCCGGCGGCAGGATCAACCCGACGAAACCCTTCGAGGCCCAGTACGGCGAACCAGGACCGGAGTACTGCTGCGTGGTCGGCAGGAACGTGTCGTACCACCCGAGTGTCAGCACGCCACGCTCGTCCGGCACCCCGTGCTGCACGAAATGCCGCGCGATCCCCGAGCACAGCCGCCGCGTCGCACCCGGCGTCAACGGCGTCGAGTCGAGGATCGCGCCCATCCAGTACGGCGCCGCGGCCGCCATCCGGTACGTCAGCGACCGGCCCTGGTAGATCGGCGCCCCGTCGTTCCCGACCAGATGTACGGCGTCCTCGAGGAAGAGGTTGATCCGCTCCTTGTAGAGCTTCAACCGGTCCTCGTACTGCGCACCCGGCGTGGCGGCGGCCATCCGCGCCCACAGGCCCGGGTACAGGTGCATCGCCCAGCCGATGTAGTTGTCGAAGTTTTGCCCGTCGCCGTCGGAGTACCAGCCGTTGCCGACGTACCAGTCCTCGATCCGGTCGAGGCCCGCGTCGATGTCGTCCTGTTCGAAGGGCGCTCCGACGGACGCGAGGAACTGCTCACTCACGACCTGGAAGAGCCGCCAGTTGTTGTCGTGCGTCGTCGACCCGTTGAAGCCGCCGAGCCACTCCGCGACATGTTCCTGCGCCCGGCTGTCGAGGCGGTCCCAGATCCATTCGCGGGTCTCGTGCAGCGACACCGCGATCGCCGCGGCCTCGACCATCTGCTGCGACTTCGGGGTGAGTCGCAGCCACGCCTCGGGGTGGTCCGGGTTGGCGCCGTTCGCGACGCCCCGCGCGTACCGCTCGATCAGTGCCTCGCAGCCCTTGCCCTGGACGCCGGCGATCCGGAACGCGGCGAGCATGAACGACCGGGCGAATCCCTCCAGCGCGTCGGACGCCGTACCCGACCGGCTCGGCCGGCCCGGGAGCTCGACCAGGGAGGCGCCGGGGGAGAAGTACGGAACGAGCGAGTCGAGCAGATGGTCCGCGAGCGCCTCCCAGTGCGCCCGCACCCATCCGGTCTGACGCGACAGCTCACGGTCGGTGTCCGGCAGGATCAAGCGGGTCATGCGAGTCTCCCGATTTCGGCGGGGCTGATGGCGTGTTGGAGGGGCTGGCCGGTGGCGAGGCGTTCGAGTTCGCTGACGGCGAGTTCGCCGAGGCGGGCGATCTCGTTGCCGACGGCGCCGGCGACGTGCGGGGTGACGAAGACGTTCGGCAGGTCGAGCAGCGGCGAGTCCGGCGGCAACGGCTCCGGATCGGTCACATCGAGTACGGCGTCGATGCGGCCCGACACGCACTCGCTCTGCAGCGCTTCGGCGTCGATGATCTTGCCGCGGGCCGTGTTGATCAGGACCGCGCCGTCCTTGAGCAGACCGAGCAGGCGGGCGTCGACCAGGCCGACCGTCTCCGGAATCAACGGCGCGTGCACGCTGAGGATGTCACTGCGACGGAAGAGCGTGTCGTTGTCCACCAGCTCCGCGCCGAGTGCTGCGGCCTCATCCGTCGTGAGGTACGGGTCACTGATCAGCACGTGCAGGTCGAAGGCCCGCAACCGCTCGGCGACCATCTTCGCGATCCGGGACGCCCCGAGCAGGCCGACCGTCGAACCGTAGCTGCCCGGCATCCCGTGCGGGTCGGCCTTGCGCCGCTCCACCCGGTACTGCGCCGCGAGCCGGAACGCCCGCTTCCCGGCCAGCACGATCGCCGCGACCGTGAACTCGGCGACCGGCTGCGCGTTCGCCGTGGCCGCCGACGAGACCTGGATACCGCGGTCGAACACCGCCGGATCCACGATCGCCTTCACCGAGCCGGCCGCGTGCAGGATCGCCTGCAGCTTCGGCGCCGCGTCCAGCACCTCCGGCCCGATCCGCGGGCAGCCCCACCCGGTGAGCAGTACGTCGACGTCCGGGAGCGCCGCCCGTACGGCGGGATCGGCGAGGAAACTCGCCCCGGGTCCGACCGGAAGCACCGTGGCGATCGCGTCCAGGCGCTGCCGGACCCGCGGCACGAGGACGCGGTCCCGGCTGGCTTCGTTCATCGCCAGCATCACGGTCAGGGCGGAATCTGGTTCGCGGCTCACAACGACAACCTAGCAAGCGCTTTCCACCGCTGTCGCGCCGAGTGCCGAGTCTTGGAACATCCTGAATCTTTCCGGAACTTGCCCAGGGTCGGAATTAGTCCGCGACATCGCGGCGTTGGGGAAGGTAGAAGTACCTGTCCCTGTGTTTGTCATTGTGTTGGAAGTTGCGAAGGAGACGAGGATGCTGCGACCGGACGACCTCTACGAGATCGTCGACGAGTCGGTGGCGACCGGCGCGGCGGCGACGCCGAAGGTCCTGGTGCACTCGCTGGACGGGTTCATGGACGCCGGCCAGGCAGGCCGGGTGACCGCGGACCACCTGCTCGAGGTGCTGGACCACCGGCTGCTGGCACGGTTCGACGTCGACCTTCTGCACGACTACCGGGCCCGGCGGCCCGAGGTGACGTTCGCCGAGGACCGGTTCACCGACTACACACCGCCGCACCTTTCGCTCCATCTGGTGACCGACGACGCCGGCGTGGACTTTCTGTTGCTGGAGGGCGCCGAGCCGGACAGTCACTGGGACCGGTTCGCCGGGGCGATCCGGCAGCTGAACGACCTGTACAACGTGACGCTCACGATCGGTGTCCACGGCATCCCGATGGGTGTCCCGCACACGCGGCCGCTCGGCCTTACGGCCCACGCGACGCGGCCCGAGCTGGTCACCCGCTCGAACATCTGGGACGGCGAGATGCAGTTGCCCGCGAGCGCGGGGACGATGCTGCAGGTCCGTCTCGGCGAGGCGGGCAAGGACGCGATGGGCTTCGCGGTCCACGTACCGCACTACCTGGCCGAGAACCGCTTCCCGGGCGCTGCGCTGGCCCTCGTGCACGCGATCTCAGCCGCGACGGGCCTGCTCCTCCCTAGCAAGGCCCTGCTCGACGAGGCCGCCGTCACCGGCCGGCTGGTCGACGAGCAGGTAGACGCGTCGGAGGACGCGAGCGCAATAGTCAAGGCCCTGGAAACCCAGTACGACGCCGCCGACGGCTCCCTGACCCGCAAGAGCCTCCTCGCCGACTCCACCCCCTCCGCAGACGAGCTAGGCGCCGAAGTAGAACAATTCCTAGCCGACCTAAACCGCGAAGACAACGACTAGCCCGCCTGCCTGGCCGGGTGCGTTGAACAGGAACCGGGGGCGTTGCACAGGTTATTGCCTGTGC